>JAIRYN010000034.1 GCA_031267575.1 Synergistaceae bacterium
AGAAGTTCGGGGTCGTCCACCTGGTCCGTCTTGTTCATGAACACCACCAGAGCGGGAACGTTGACCTGGCGGGCCAGCAACACGTGCTCGCGGGTCTGGGGCATGGGGCCGTCAGCCGCGCTTACCACCAGGATCGCGCCGTCCATCTGAGCCGCGCCCGTGATCATGTTTTTGATGTAGTCCGCGTGGCCGGGGCAGTCGATATGGGCGTAATGACGCTTATCCGTCTGATACTCCACGTGGGCAATGTTGATCGTGATTCCGCGCTCGCGCTCCTCCGGGGCCTTGTCGATCATATCATAGGCCGTGAAGTCCGCCAGCTTCTGCGTCGCGAGGCATTTCGTAATCGCCGCCGTCAACGTGGTCTTACCGTGATCGATATGCCCGATCGTGCCGATATTCAAATGCGGCTTGTTGCGATCAAATTTTTCCTTCGCCATAGTGTTTTCTCCCTCCTGCCAATATTCTCCCTGAACTACGTCCATCCAATCAGTGATCCGAGTAGACGATCTTCGGTTGCTTCCTCATTTAACATACTCCCACGACTAAAGTCATGGGATTCTAAGATCGACAAAGACAGCCGACTAAAACCGGTCTTACGTCTTCTCCTTTAAGAGTGGATGCCCCCACTCTGAGAATATTTACATCCACATTGATATCCTGGTCGTGTTCCGCCCCGCATCTCACGTTGATAAGCCATAAAAGGAGTTTAACATGAAAATAGACATATGACAAGAAACCAAATACAAAACAAACGCCGCCGTTGACGGCGTTGCGATTCTCATCCAACGGCTGAAGCCATTGGCTTTCTCATCGCTTTATCGTAATTTTAACAAAAAATTTCATCTTTTATCTATACACATATCTATACACAAAATGCCCGGAAAGAAACGCGCCTTTTCCAGACTTCGCTCACTTTTTATCCGAAGGTGATCTTAGCATAAATCATGCTAATCTTAGCATAAATCTTCGAAATTTTGGGATTCTGCTCATCGTTCTTGCGTATCAGTAAGCGATCAACGACGACCATCGCCCGTGCGAGGTGTATAATCCGTAAATCATGACTGAGAATGAATACTGACTGAGAATGAATATTGAGAATGAATATATAGAAGAGCTTCATATTTTGTTTGCTCGGACTACTCTGTGCCTGGTCCGCTTGATTGGGCGGCCATGACTAACAAGCAATGATAAATCGTTGAATTGACTATCAACTTTTCATAGGAGGAAATCATGGCACAAAAGAGAGAAAACATTCTTATTCTTGCTAAAACATACCCTACCCCCAGCGCAAAAAACGTAGAAACAACATGTATTGCTGGGATCAACGAGGATGGAGAAATGCGTAGGCTTTTCCCTGTCCCTTTCAGGTTACTGACGAAAGAGTCTCAATTTCACAAATGGCAATGGATTAATGTGGCAATTGAAAAGAGTTCAACAGACAAAAGAATAGAAAGCTACAAAATCTCTTTTGAAGATATAAGGCCGGGAGTTATCCTCAATACCAAACAAGATTGGGAAAAACGTATCGCGTGGATAAATCGCGTTCCTGTCGTTACAAAATTTTTACCCGATCGTTCTTCTCCACATCTACAAAAAGACCAGTCTCTTGTGTTGTATAAACTCCAAGAGCCAGTAAGACTCGAAATTGTCTCGTCATCTACGGAATGGACCACGGAAGAACTTCGTAAATTAAAGCAAGACGGAAGTTTGTTTTCACGTGAAGAAGCGCTTTTGCCTCCCGCGCTGGAAAAAATCCCCTTTGATTTTTATTATCGTTTCAAAGCAAACACTGCTGACGGAACAGGACATGAGATCAGAATCAAGATTACCGATTGGGAAGCAGGCGCCCTTTATCGCAATTGCTTCCGGTTTTATAGAGAACAATGGCAAAGTCAATTTCAACAAAGATTAGAGAGAGATGAATAACAAAAATCTTATGTTGTTACTTGGCAACATGCACCACTTTCAGGACCAATGGCTTATTATAAGCCTTCTCTATCCCCCTAAGCAAAGCACGGCTCTGGCGCAGCAAATATCGTTACCATTTGACGAGAATTAACAGGATGTAGATTTTGGATAACTGTCTTATATTGCACATCTATCCGCTGTGCGATAAGGAGGCGATGACATTTATTAGGATCGGCCTCAAAGCACATGAAAGCCGACGTAAATTTTTCAGAATAGCGCACAAGAGTTTCTAATGTTTCGAGATTACCTTCTAAATGCTCCTTAAATCTAAAACAATATTGCTGCCAATTACCGTTTTGGCAATATTCTTTTCTGATATCCGCGGGGCACCCTAGTTTCTGGAAATGCTTATATTGTATTCCGAGAGCGCAAAGTCTCTCAGAGAGGAGATTTTTTGAAAACCCAGGCTTCCTCGATAAAGGTTTTTCTCTTACATCCGCCAAAAAATTGATTTTATTTTCTCGTAAGCAAGAAAGAAAAATTTCTAAACTTGTTCCTTCATAACCAATTGTATAAACTTTCATACAATTCACTCTCCAGTGCATATGAGTTAAATATAATATATATCATATCGTATCGTATAAAAAGCAGTATAACAAAATTTACTGACCAATTTAATTTTACTTATAATAAGGAAACATTCCAGTTTTAATTTTGTCTCCCACTCGTGCTGTTTTTAAAATTTTTGCCCTGAGTGACTAATATAAATTCATTAAGATAAAGTGATACATTAAACAATATTCCTGAAATGCCACTTAGGATTTTTTAACCTGTACCATTTTATTTTTATTTATAGATTCTTTTCGTGTCGGGACAATGGGAAGAGGATCGTTTAGCGACCTCAGGTCAACGCGGCACGAGAACGTTGCCACGGCCCAATTGTTTCAGTCACCATCTGGCATTAGATTTGTAACCGCTTTCGTCTTTTTTCATCATCGTTCTGGGGATCGCCATAAGCGCGATTTTCTCCACACTGTGCTGGAACGTCAAAAGTTATAGATCACCGCGTCACCTCCCGCCATTCGTTTCGCGAGATTAGATCCGTTACGCGATGGGCGGCCCTTTCCACGGCTTCGGAGAGAGAGGCGCCCAGCCGCAAGGTCGAAGGTTGGATACCCAGGACGACGATCTCGATGGAATCCATGAATGGCCCCAGCAAAACCGACAGAGGAATACCGTGACTTGAGTCCATGACGGCGTTCAGCTCGCCGACGGAAAACCTGCGAAACTCGCCGGGAGCGAGTCCCATATTCGCGGCGTCCACAATCAGCAGGGTGCGAGGGGAAATCTTGCGCAGCGTCGCCACGTAGTTTTCCGGCATCGTCCCACATACAACGACCCCTGGCATTCCCCGCTCCAATAGAAGTTCCGCCACCTTGCACCCCACCGCGTCGTCTCCCAAAAGCACGTTGCCCACACCCCAAACCCACGGCTTCTCCTCGCTTGACTTCTCCGCCAACTCCTTCATCAACTCCTCCAAACTCATTAAAAGTCGCGCTCCTTTCTCTAAAAATTATTATAACTTCTTCATTAAGTTTTTGTGCTTTTCATACAGGATCGTGTATCATGGGCTCATGAGAAAAGTTGGATGAGAAAGGCTGGATGAGAAAAGCCGGAGTGGAGGAGTGGAACGAGTGCGGGAGTCTTCGCGGATGGTGCGTCATGCCTTGTTGATGATGTTGGGTACTTGTGTCAGCCGTGTGCTGGGGTTGATTCGCGAGGTGGTGACAGCGGCGTTTTTCGGCACATCCGCCCAGCTCGACGCTTTCAACGTCGCCTATACTCTGGCGAACTTGACGCGGCAACTGGTGGCGGAAGGCGCGTTGTCCGCGGCTTTCGTTCCCGTGTTCTCCAAAGTCCTGGCAACAGACCGAAAGCAGGCCATGTCCTTGGCGCGGCAAGCGATGAGCGTCCTTATCCTGACATCCTCGGCCGTAGTGGTCCTTGGCATCATAGTAGCGCCCTTTCTAACTCTCCTCATGGCTCCGGGCTTCGACGGGGAAACCGCGCGTCTGACCACGAGTTTGACACGGTGGATGTTTCCGTTCTTGTTTCTCGTTTCCTTGGCGGCGTTAGCGATGGGGATGTTGAACAGCTTGGGCTCTTTTTTTGTACCCTCTTTGGCGCCCGCCTTCAGTAACTTGGTCTTTATTGTCTCCGCGCCCTTTTTCGCGCTCCGCTTCGGAATTCTTGGACTGGCCTTTTCCGTCCTGGGGGGTGGAAGCGCTCACTTTCTCGTCCAATGGCTGTGGAGTAGACGCGTCGGCGCGTTCCTGATTCCAGAACGTCCCGACTTTTCTAACCCCGACCTTCGGCAAATGATGACTTTGTTTCTCCCTTACGCCGCGGGACTCTCCCTCAACCAGATCAACCCCATAATGAGCCGGATGCTGGGTTCTTTTCTGGAGGAAGGCAGCATTTCTGTCCTTAACTACGCCAACCGAATAGTACAACTGCCTTTGGGGCTCTTTGTCATCGCCGTGTCCCAGGCCGTGCTGCCACAGCTTTCACGCGCTCAGGACCCGGAGGATTTTACCTCGACTCTCGGCGAGGCGCTCCGTTTCGCCCTCTTCATCGTTTTGCCTGCCACCGTGGGACTGATCGCTATTGCTAAGCCCTTCGTACATCTGGTATTTGTTCGGGGCGCGTTCGGTGAACAGGCTTGGCACATGACCTCTTGGGCTTTGACTTTGAGCCTTTTGGGGCTGCCCGGCATGACCTGCTCGACGATCGTGACACGTGGGCTGTACGCGCTTTCCATGTCTCGGGTGGCTTTCGCCACGACGCTTTTCAGCGTCGGTAGTACAGTTGTTTTGTCCTTTTTCTTGATGTTTCCTATGGGATATGGAGGGCTGGCCTTGGCCCCTAGTGTCGCTTTTTCTTTCGCGGGGCTCTTGGGACTTCACTGCATCCGCAAAAAAATAAAACACTCGACGAGCGGTAGCCCTGAGAACGCGGGGTTTTTTCCGTTGATCTCGATAGTGTGGTTGACCAAGATGGTTACCGCGCTGGCTTTGATGGGCTTGGCCTTGGGGTTCTACGGCTTCCTGTTGCCTTATGCGCCTTTCGCGGGACTGGGGACGAGAGCAGGATGGTGTCTGGGGGCGATAGCTGTTGGAAGCGGAGTTTACGGAATCGCGAGCTGGATTCTGAGATTCGAGGAATGGCGCTGGATCAGCGATGCCCTCGCTAGGAAATAATCAAAATAATCTCCAAATCTACAGAATTTGAATGACATTAAAGAACTCTTTTAACTATTCTAACTTTAGTTCTTTTAATTTTATTTACTTCACTATCGGGCCGGATTGTTTTTGGGGAAACGGCGCAAAAATGACATGCAATATGGACAGCATAACTAACCGAACAAGAGGGCCGCCCAAATAATGAGCGGCCCTCTACCCAATTTTTACCCGATTTCAATCATCAACAGTCGATACGAAACTTAACTATACAAACAGAGGTGCCATTACCAGAGCGACAACCGTCATGAGCTTGATAAGAATGTTCAGGCTGGGGCCCGCCGTGTCCTTGAAGGGGTCTCCCACCGTGTCGCCAACCACTGCCGCCGCGTGGTTGGGTGTGCCTTTGCCGCCGCAATTTCCCTCTTCGATGTATTTTTTCGCGTTATCCCAGGCTCCGCCTGCGTTGGCCATGAAAAGCGCCAACATGACTCCTGTGACAATCGCGCCTCCCAGAAAACCTCCCAGCGCCGCTTTGCCCAGGATCAATCCAATAGCCAGCGGGGAAACCAAAGCCAGAATGCCGGGAATAATCATTTCTTTTAGGGCCGCGGCTGTGGAAATAGAGACACATTTTTCGTATTCGGGCTTGGCTGTTCCCTCCATGATGCCCGCGATGTCGCGGAATTGACGGCGCACCTCCGCGATCATAGACTGAGCGGCGCGACCCACGGCTTCGATACAAAAGGCGCAGAGCAAGAAGGGCAGCATTCCACCCAGCAACATTCCCACGATGACCTTGGGGTCCATCAGGTCAATGTGCGATAACTGGGCGGCTTGACTGTAGGCTACAAACAACGCCAAAGCCGTCAAGGCGGCTGAGCCAATAGCCAAACCTTTCCCCATGGCGGCGGTCGTATTGCCGATGGAGTCCAGTTTGTCCGTGATTTTCCGTACATCAGGTGGAAGTTGGCTCATCTGAGCGATGCCTCCCGCGTTGTCGGCAATCGGACCATAGGCATCCACGGAAAGAGCGATGCCCGTGATAGACAGCATTCCCACCGCCGCGCAGGCTACACCGAAAACTCCCGCTAGCCAGTGGCTGATCAAGATGGAAAGGACGATTAAAATTACGGGGCACACCAAAGATTTCATGCCCAAGGAAAAGCCCGCCAAAATAACGGTGGCCGGACCGGTTTCGGAGGCGTTAGCTACGTCTTTGACGGGGGAGTAATCGCTTGACGTGTAGAGTTCCGTGGTGTAGCCGATCAAGACGCCCGCCAGAACTCCTGACGTCACGGCCAGGAAAATATGGAAGGTCTTGGTGAAGAAGCACAACAAACTCAAAACGAAGGTGCCCAAAATCATGATTCCGCCGGCGGCGAAGATCCCCACCCTCAAGGCGAAAGCAGCGTCTCCTTCATGGATACGGTCCAAGATCTTTTTGACGCAACCGATCTTTCCGATATAGTGAAACGTCAAATCGACCCATTTTTCCAAGTAGCGGACCTTGGAGCTGATCAACAGGCAGCCGATGATGGAGGAGAAGATACCCCAACCCGCCAGGAGCATGGGAAAAGCTACACCCCGAATTCCCAAGGCCACGCCTCCGTATAGGTCTGTGCTGATGAGTCCGATAGTCATGGCCGCGATGACGGAATTAACGTAGGACTCGAACAGATCCGCGCTCATGCCCGCCACGTCCCCAACGTTGTCCCCAACGTTGTCCGCGATGACCGCTGGGTTGCGGGGGTCGTCTTCCGGGATGCCCGCCTCGACCTTGCCCACGAGATCCGCGCCCACGTCTGCCGCCTTGGTGTAAATACCGCCCCCAACCCGGGCGAAAAGAGCGATGCTACTGGCTCCCATGCCGAACGCCGCTAAGGAACTCACGCTCAGGAAAAGATACGCTACCGCGATGCCGGCCAGACCTACGCCCACCACCAGCATTCCCACGACACTGCCTCCGGAAAAGGCCATTTCCAGGGCTTCGCCCGGACTACGGGTAGCCGCAAAGGTCGTGCGTCCATTGGTCTGAGTCGCGACGTACATCCCTAGCCAACCTGTGGCCGCACTGCAAAGGGCTCCCAATAAAAAGGCAAAAGCAGGGCCGGCTCCGAAACCCACTTTCCACATCCCCAACAAAAGCACGGTAACGCCGCCGACAAAACACGCCAGCCAAGTGTACTCTTTTTTCAAAAAGGCCATAGCCCCTTTGTGGATGATTTGAGAGAGTTCCATTATTCGTGGGTCATCCACCACAAAGTTCGTTATCTTTTGATGGACCAACCACGCGTAAAGAATCGCCACCACGCCCAGGGCAAAAGTTAACAATACCAATAAAATCGTCACTTCAGAAACCTCCTTAACCTTAACAAATTTTGTTTCGTCAACATTGTTGCTTTTCGCCTTTTTATCAATTGATTTTATGATTATAGCTTAAAATTTTGCCAGAAAAAGCCCTCCGGGCCCCAAGGAGAAAAAATCATTATTTTCTCCGTAAAAATCTCGATAGGGTTTGAGTAAAAAGAGCGTAAATTTTAACATTTAGGATTGATTTAATATAACACTTTTCGCGACCGGTAGATTTTCTTGATCCTTTGCCTTAGCTTCTGATGGAGTTCCGAGTCCATAGGGCGGTCCCGGTAATAACACCCCTCGAAGTTCCGAACAAAGGGCAGGGCTAGGATCCGTAAGTTGGCGTCGTCCACGCGTTCCAGAAACTCCGAAAGCCCCTCGCTTTCGTGGCGACGGTAGCCGTTGCGCCGCATGGCGCGCAAGAAGTCATTTAGAAGAACGATCTCCGGCCGGCGTTTTTTCAGGGTATGGACGAGGATAAAAAGCGCGACGCAGGCCGCGAGAACAGCCAACACTGTGGCGGGAAAAGACAGAGCGGCTCCCAGACGCCGAAATCCATCCTGGGTGGGAGGAAGCGACGCACGCGGGTTGTGAAGAACATCTCTCAAGTTTCGCGCCAGGTCTATTTGCGTATCCCAATTGTAGTTTATCAACTTCGACCACTGGTAATCCAGCAAATCCAGATACATTGAGAAGGTATCGTAGGAGGAAAGAGCGGAGCTCAAGACGGTGCCCGCAGGGGTAGGCTCATGGCGTACCCAAACCTTTTTTTCCGAGTCCCAAGCCTCGACCCATACGTGAGCGTTCTGCTCCTGCACCATGTAATATCCGCCCGCTTCGTTATAGACTCCGCCTCGATATCCTGCCACTAATCGAGCCGGAACCCCTGCCATGCGGAGCATTACACCCATAGCCGCCGCAAAGTACTCGCAGTTGCCCCTTTTATTGACGAAGATGAACTGCTCCAGAGCATTCCCCGTGTTGGGCAACCCTTCGAGGGAATACAAAAACTCCGATGAAGATAGAAAGCCCATCACGGCGGAGACTTTTTCCCGATTGTTCATCCCTTGGATCATGTTCTCTACCAGAGAACGAAGCCGGGGAATGAAACCAACGGGCAACGTCAAATAGCGTCTAGTATCGACCGTAAACGCCGGCCTCATCTGAGATGACACCACCGACATAGCTTTGTACCGCAAGCGTCGGCCTACGTTACGGGAACGGTAGCGAAAAGCCCCGTCTCCGTCCAAGATGGTGTCCACTCCTAGTATGGCGAAGGGTTGGTCTAGGGCGAAAAGAACACCCCGGTTCCCAGCCTCCAGAACGATTTCCTGTTCTATACGAGGCGCGTCTGCCTCCGGGATGAAATTGCCTCTACCGAGGGTATTTCGAGAGGAAACCCACACCCGTCCCTCGAAAATATCCAACACCATACCGCGCCAGTAAGGGTCATTATAGTTCAGGGGCGCCATTTTCGCGCGAAAGGCCAGTTTGTTGTTGGACTGAATATGGGACACGTCTCCCAATTGGACTTGTTCGGAAAACCCCGTGGCGGCGATTCCATAGCGCCCGCGTGTTCCAAAGATAGGAGAATTGATCCGGGGCAGACCGAAGAAAAGGAGCAGACACAGTGGCAACATGGCGAGGAAGATGACCCCTGTACGCGTGAAAAGTTGCCGCAGCTCCCTGACACTCACAAAAGCGCGGGGATCCTTGTCAAGCCAAGTGGAAAGAAGCAGGATCAAAGTGGACGTTAGTCCCATTCCGAAACAGTAGACGATGAAGTCTTTCTCAGCGGAGAGCATCGAGTAGCAGAGCAAGGAAGCCACTCCTAGCAGCACGATCTGAACATAGTCGCGGGGGTGTTTGTCCTCCAGCATTTTAACGGCGACCATTAAGAGAATTGACTCCATAAGGGCCTCGATAAGGAAGTTGAACCGCACGCGGACGAAAATCGCGACTAAAGCGGCCACAGTCGTCAGGTTGATCAAAATACGGGACGGGTGAGGAAGCGCGCTGTGGTCAATGAAAAACGCGACGGCTAACAGGCCCAAAAACCCCCAGGCGTAGAGCGCCCCGATCAGCTCTCGGCCCATGAAAAAAACCAGGATCGCGAAAATAGCCACAGCGAAGTTTAGGACGCTTTTCAGGGGAAAAGACGTGCCGGTGCTTGTTATTCTCGGGGCCATCGTTCTGCTACACATATAACGCCAACCTCGTCAAAAGATTTTTTTTATGGGTGAGTCCCGGATCCGGCAATAGGGTCTCTTGGCGGCTTCGCATCCCGATGGCTAAACCCGACTTCATGGACTCCGTCACCGCGTAGGCGGCCATGGACAATCCGCGCTCCACGTCGTCGGCGGGCAAGTTGTCTAAGTTGATAACCCATCCGCTCTGGGCGGTGGCGCTCTCGTAGATCCGGCTTTGCAGCTTTCCCGTGCGGGCGGAGGATTTCCAGTGGACGCGCTTGATGGGGTCGCCTTCCACGTAGGGACGAACCTCCACAATGTCCGTTTCTTCCGCGGCCGTGGCTGCGGCGCTTTCGCCTTCGTCATCTTGAGGGAGAATATGGACAAAAAGAAGCTCTAGGTCACAGGGGAGAGGGTAGGGGAACACCGTCACCGCGGTCTTGAAGGCAACAGGCCAGTAGCGCACGAAAAAATTGAAAGGATAGACGGAGGACAGCTCCACGTTTTCGACTTTATGGGCTCCTCGGTAGGGGAAAGTGGTGAACAACGACCGGCTTTCGGTTTTCCCTGGCTGAACCACGGGGAAAAAAACGCGCTCTTTGCCCCCCGCCAGAGCCACCTCGATGAGGAAAAGGGGGACAAGACGGCTTTTATTAGAGACGTGCACGGTAACGGCACAGGGAACTTGGGCGTAGATCTCGTCGGGGAAAGATAAAGATACCGACGCGTTGCGGATGTTGCTTCGCCCGGCCAGGCCAGAGGCCAACATATACCCCAACATCACCGCCGTTCCCAGGTACAGCAGGTTGTTGCCGCTATTCACCGCCACGACCCCGACAATTATCGAGATGACGATGTAGATCATTCCCGCTCGGCGCGTCCGGACGACGCGTTTCATACCTGGTCGCCTTTCGGCATTGTCTTCATTAATATTACCTTTATTAATATTGCCTTCATTAATATTACCTTCATTAAAAAATTGCCTTCATACGATGGTTGGTACTTCCGAAAAAATCGCGCTCAGCACCTCGCGCTTAGTAGATCCCGATCCCTGGCGTAACTGTAAACGGTGGAGCAACACATCCTCCGCCATCACCTTTACGTCCTCAGGGATCACATAGTCTCGGTTCTGCATCCAAGCCAGAGTTTTGGCCAATTGCAGGAGCGACATGGCGCCCCGCGTGGAAATTCCGGCCGCAATATTGGGAAAGACGCGGGTTTTTTCGGTTAGGGTCAGCATGTAGTCCAAAATCTTGTCGGAAACCATGACGCTGCGCTCAATGTCCGAGTGGATCCTCAGAATTTCGTCAGGAGAAAACAAGGCCGAGATGTTTGAAAGTTTTTCTTTCTGGCTACCGGCTTTCAGTATTTCACGCTCGGCGGTTCTGGAGGGATAGCCAATGGAAACCTTCATCATGAAGCGGTCCATCTGGGACTCCGGAAGGGGAAAGGTTCCAGAGTGCTCCACGGGGTTTTGGGTGGCGACAATGAAAAAAGGCCGAGGTAACCGGTAGGTTTTTCCGTCGATTGTAACCTGCTCCTCCCCCATAGCCTCCAACAGGGCGCTCTGAGTTTTGGGTGTCGCGCGGTTGATTTCGTCCACCAGTACCAAATTATTGAAAATGGGGCCGGGATGAAACTCAAATTCGCCCTTTTCCGCCTTGAAGATATTGAGTCCCGTGACATCCGTAGGTAAAAGGTCGTTCGTGCATTGGACACGACCGAAACGCAACCCTAGAGTTCGAGCCATGGCGATGGCCAAAGTTGTTTTGCCTAAACCGGGCAAGTCCTCCAATAAGAGGTGTCCATTTGAAAAAAAGCAGGCCATCATTTTTACTAAAACCCCGTCCTTGCCGTGCAACAAAGGCGAAAGATGCGCAAGCGCCTCCTTGATGCGAGGGTTGACCGCGAAAAAAGGAACATTAGACATATTATACTCCTTTGTTGATTTCAGCTTGTACGCGCCTTTTCGGACTGGATTGAGTCAAGCCCTATACATTTACCATCCCGCAAATGGCGCGCGCAGCGACGACTCCGCTGGCGGCGGCTTGAACAATACCACGACTGACCCCGGCTCCGTCTCCCGCCATCCAGAGCCCCTCTATCGAAGGAACCGACAGGTTTTTGTTCAGCTCCAGGCGCAGCGAATAGAGCTTAATCTCCACGCCGTAGAGCAGTGTGTCGCCGTGATTGACGCCTGGCATGATCTGGTTCAGGGCGTCAAGAAACTCCACGATGTCCATAACGTAGCGGTGTGGCAAAACGAGACTCAAGTCACCCGGCTGAGCCGAGACGGTGGGCTCCACCATCCCCCGATCGATGCGGGACTGAGTGGAACGCCGGCCACCCCGCAAGTCGGCCAGGCGCTGCACCAGGATAGCACCCCCCGCCAGCATGTTGGCCAGTTTCGCGATATGGGTGGCGTAGCCGATGGGGTCGCTGAAAGGCTGTGTGAAGTTCTTCGTGACCAGAATCGCGAAGTTCGTATTGCCGGATTTCTTGTTCTTCAGGCTGTGCCCGTTGACCGTCACCAGACGATGGGCCTGATTGAACTCGTGCACCACAAAGCCCGATGGGTTCATGCAAAAAGTGCGACATCGATCATCGAAAGTGGGGGTGTTGTAAAGGCATTTGACCTCGTAAAACTCTTGGGTCAAGGATTCGCACACACTGTCAGGCACTTCCACGCGCACACCGATATCGACGGGCATAGAGGCGATGGGCAACTCGAGCTTACCAATGAGGCTTTCGAGCCAAGGCGCGCCCTCCCGCCCTGGAGTCACCAAAACGTTTTCGCCACGCACCTCCCGGTAGTCCTCGAACCGAACCCCCACGGTTCTTTCGCCGGAGGGGCCGCTTTTGGTCAGAATTTCCTTCACGGTGGACTCCATCTGGATATCACACTTGGTAACTAGGTCCTTGTACATGTTGTTTAGGACCTCTCGGGACGCGTCCGTGCCGATGTGGCGAATGCGCGCGGGCAACACCCGTAGGCCCACTTGGGCGCCTCTGCGAATGGTGTCGTAAACCATCTCCGCCTTGGCCTCGTAGCAATGAGGGTCCGCGCCGAAGCGAACAAAAGCGTCGTCCACGTACTTGATCATCGAAAGCAGCGCGGCCTGGCCAATGTACTCCTCCAAGTTTCCTCCGAATCCGGTGGTGAGAGTCAGCTTACCGTCCGAGGCCGAACCCGCACCCCCCCATCCAGAAACCACGGCGCAGGAGTCGCAGTGAACGCAGCTCTTTACCAGGCCGTTAACCACAGGGCACCGGCGATCACTGATCAGTTTGCCTTTATCCGCGATGAGGACCTTCTTGCCGTTGGCGATCAGCTCCGACGCGGCAAAGATCCCCGCGGGCCCGGCGCCGATAATGATGGCATCATAATGCGAGGTGGACATTTTCATTCCACCGAATTCCTGCCAGGGGGAAACTTGTCGGGGAAAAAGGCTTTGACCTCGTTCAAAAAATGATCCACCCGATGGGGTGTATGGATAAATTTGGGGTCAGAAAGGTCCAGTACCAGAAAATTCGGAATGTCCATCTCCGACTTGACAAAGTCGATAAAAGGAATATAAGCGGAGTACAGAGAACGCCAGTATTCCTCCCCGGCGTCCAGCTCGTCCCCTCGACCGCGCTCGCGGATGCGGCGCATGATTTCCTCAAAAGGGCAATAGACGAGGATCAACAACTGCGGAGCCTTGGTGTACTTAAGGAGGGAATCATAAAGGGTCAGGTAACATCCATATTGGCTGTCTTTGAAATAGCCCTGTTTGTAGTACAGCGTGGCGTAAACCTTGTCGCCGAAAATGCTGCGATCCATGATGTAGCAATTTTCCTCGGAGGCGCACAGGTACTGCGCGAAGCGCGTCACCAAAAAGTTGAGCTGCATAGGAAACGCCCAGTTTCGGTCGTGATGAAAGCGGCTCAATAGATCATACTGGTCGCGAAACTCCTCCGGCATGATCTTGAACCCCAGTCGTTCGCCTAAAAGATTGACGATGGTCGACTTTCCGCTGGCGGTCATTCCCTCTACAATAATCTGAATCTGTCCCATTTACTTCGCGCCGCCTCCAGTTTTATCGCGTTTTTGTTTTATTTTACGCTCGCTCGATTATTTGTTTACTTTGCTTATTTTGTGAATTATCGGGGTCCTCTCGGGCCTGAACGGTCCGGTTCCCGCCCTCTCGTTTGGCTTCTACCATCGCGTCATAGGCCGCGGCCACAAAAGCTGTGATATCCATGGACTTCCGGTACTCCGCGACACCGGCGCTAAAAGTCAAAGACCGGTTTTCTCCGAACACGTTGTGCTCCACCATATCTCGAAGTTTCTTCGCCAATTGGGTGGCCGCGAACAAAGGCAACGACGTCAGTAGAGCGAACTCATCGCCCCCCCAGCGTCCCAGGTAATCCACGTTGCGAATGCGAGTCTTGATGGCTATGACCACCTCTTGAAGGATCCTATCGGCGGCGGCGTAACCGATCTGCTCGTTTGCATATCGAAATCCATCGATATCCAGCACGATCAGTGACAAAGAACCATGGTATCGGACCGTTCGCTCGATCTCCATAGAGATAACACGCTCCATACCTTGACGGTTCAGGACCCCCGTGGAGATATCCGTGGTGGACACCCGCTGAAGCTGCTCTTCTGTGCGGCGTAATCGAGTATTATCCATGCAGCTAACTAGCGTCATGACGTCCGCTTCCCAGCTCATGCGTATCCCACTTAGTCCCAGAGAGAGGACTTCTCCATCTTTGGTGCATACGCGGCACTCCAGTTCTTCGAAAGATTTTCCCTGAAGCGCATGATGCAGCCTTTCTTTCAGCTTCTCGTTTACCGGGTCACTCTCCAGCGCCAGGCTCGCTAACAAATGACCCACCACGTCGTCTCGCTTCAATTTCAGTGTTTTCAAAAAATTAGTGTTGGCCTCAATACAAAAACCCTTGTCGTCCACGACGCAAAACATTCGCGGAATGATGTTCAGAAGTTCGATTTGAGCGGGTTCGAAGCGGTCGGTGGGCCGCGAGATCTCCTTCGCGCCCGATTTTTCTGGATTCACCAGAAACGGAGGGGCTTCCTGCTCTTCGTGCCGCATCATCGACGCGAGATACACAACAGCCCCCGCGACCTCGTTTGAAGGGGTCACCAGAGGCGCTACCGTCACGTTCCATCGGTTGTTGTTCTGGGCGCTTCTTTCCACCAGCACGGTGGTGGCCGTATTTCCCAAGAATGCGTCCTGTATCAGTTCCTGCAACTCCATGTCGAATACCGTTTCGAGGCTGACAGGATAAGGGAAACCCATCACGCATTCATGACCCAGGAAACGTTTGGCGATTTCCCGATACCCGCGGGTAGAGTAGAGCAAGGTTCCTTTTTTGTCCACAGCAAAACAAAGCAGTCCCGGGCAACTGTTCAAAATCCGTATGGCATAGGCAGGACTGTCCTCGGCCTCCGGGTAAGAGGCGGATACTTCCTCCGCCTTTCCCTTCATCAAATTGGTGATGTCGAACGCGATGATCTGTATTGAAGGCTCGCCCTGGTAAACGGAGGCGAAAAGCTCCATGTCCAACCATCCCCACGTGGCGTCAGCGCGGATGATAGGCAGAACGGCATGGGCGTTTTTCGCTATCGCCTCTTTTAGCATGGACTCCACCTCGCCCTCGTCTCCCGGCGTGGAAAGTGATTGCAACGTCACACCACCTCCCAATTTTACCTGGAATCCGAAGAACTCCTCCGCTCGGCGATTCATGACGCGAAAGGTTCCGTTAGGAGCGAGGAGGACATACAAAAAGACAGTGCTCTCCATAAAAATCAGATAGCGCTGCTCCATTTCGTGCAGGACCTTTTCGGTACGCCTCATCCTCATCAGTTCTCTCTCCAGCTCAACGGAATACTGGCGAAGACTACTATTTTCTCCTTCGACTTCCGTCCGATATTCCTCGGAGTAGAGAGTGTGTTCAGACATAAATATCCTCCCTTTCGGCTCCACCAAGAAACCTCGTTCTCAGAGTCTCTTGGGAAACCACCCTCCCGTACATTGCTTGACGTCGGATATTGTGACAAAACCTTGATGATCAAACAATTTCTGTATGGTCATGACATCGTGCCGGTGACAAAAGATTTCGACCATCAATTTCGGCCCGTCGCGCCCCATTCCGTTGATGACCGTCGCGCCAAGGCCCATATGACGCACTTCAGCAATCGCCGACCGACTGCCCTCGTTGTCGTCCAAGATCACTTTCGCCAAAATAAAAGAATTCAACAATCGCTCTTCCATCCAGGATCCAACGTAAGTGCCGGTGGCAAACCCTCCGCAGTAAAAAAGCAGTTCTACGTAAGTCAAACCTTTGCCACCGCCCAAAAGATAACTCAAAGCCAGCATATAGACCATAACCTCGAAAAAGCCAATGCAGCACGCGATGAAACGCCGTCCTTTTACAAGAAATAGGATGCGCACAATGTTGCAACTAACGTCAATAATGCGCGCGAAAAAGATTAGGAAAAGCCCCAGTATATTTAGCGCCATTCACACCACTCTCCCCGCTTGTCAGTGACTTGCATTTCATTTTGTACATTCTTTCTTTATGGTAACACACAAACGAGCTGTTCGGGCGCTTCGTTTCTTCCCGTGGGACTTACTCTAACTTTATGGCTTTTACATTTACAAATTCACTGTATCCCGTTGTTTGGGCTCGAACGCCTTCTCCATAAAGGGCTTCAACAAGTCGATAGGGATGGGAAAGAAGGTGGTGGAGTTTCGCTCTCCCGCGATTTCTCGAATCGTCTGAAGATAACGCAGTTGGAGCGTGACGGGGGAAACCTCCATCTGTTTAGCGGCTTCGGACAGTTTCGTTGCGGCCTGAAGTTCGCCCTCAGCGGCGATGATCTTAGCTCGGCGTTCGCGTTCGGCCTCGGCTTGACGGGCCATGGCGCGTTTCATTCCCTCGGGAAGCTCCAGCTCCTTCACCTCCACGGCACTGACTTTGATACCCCAGGGGTCAGTGCGTTCGTCAATGATTTTTTGGAGTTCGTGGTTGATCTTCTCACGGGAAGACAGCACTTCGTCCAGCTCAACGGAGCCCACCACCGAGCGCAAGGTGGTTTGGGCCAACTGACTGGTGGCCATGACGTAGTTCTCGACCTCTACGACGGAATGTGAGGGATCCATGACCCTGAAATAAACCACGGCGTTCACCTTGATGGGGACGTTGTCCTTCGTGATAACCTCTTGGACGGGGACGTCCATTGTCAGGATACGCAGATCGACGTTCATGACGCGGTCGATCATGGGGATGATGAAGACGATACCGGGGCCACGGCTTCCTGCTAGACGCCCCAGGCGGAAAACGACGAGTCTTTTGTACTCCGGCACGATCTTTACCGCGGAGGAAAACACCAATAGCGCGATGAAAATCACGCCGAACCAACTACCGATGTTGGAAAGTATTTCGAATACGTCAATCATAACAATCTCTCCTTATATTATTCCGGCTCCCGGCCGAAAAAATTATAGATGCGACCTTAAAGAAAAGCGCAACAGGCTACGCCCTTATAACTTTAACGGATTGGTGTTTTTTTCTCAAGTGTGAAAGTATGTTAAAAGTGTGAATTGGCGTCTGCCTTCATTAAACTTCATCCGTTCGTTTCTCGATTCCGACGTATCCGATTTTGAGTTTGAATATTTCATCTTAATATCCCTCCTAAAATTAAGAGCTTTACTCTATAATACAAGAATAGTCTAGTCTTCAAAAGAGACTTAAGTTGTCTCTTAACTTTAAAAGAATTTCAAGGAGACTCGTTCGATGCAAATTCTTGTAGCTCTTTTTCTCGACACACTGTTGGGTGACCCCAAGTTCATGCCTCATCCAGTAGCCGGCGTGGGGGCGATGATTCGTTTCTGGGAAGGGCGTTTTTACCCCGGACCTGACAAAAGACAAGGAGGAAGGTTTCTATGCCTTGCCGTTTTGCTCACGACGGTGGTGATCGTGGGGTTGATTTTGTTATGCGCCTCACTGAACCGATGGCTTTACGAGTTAACGACCCTTTACCTTCTTTACACGGCCTTGGCCTGGCGTTCGTTGAAGGACCACACTCTACCCGTAGTCCTGGCGTTATCGAGGGGAGACTTGGAGACCGCAAGAGGAGCGCTTTCCCTTATTGTGGGACGTGACACGGAAAACCTGAATGAGAAGGACGTGACCCGGGCCGCGGTGGAGACCTTGGGGGAGAACTTCATCGACGGGATTTTTTCAGTCTTGTTTTTTATGACCTTGGGAGCTCTGTGCGGCGGGAGAGCAGGAGCGGTTTTGGCGGCGTGGATTTTCAAGGCGGCGAGCACTCTAGACTCCACGGTGGGGTACGACGACGAAAAGTATCGAGACTTTGGGCGCGCCAGCGCGCGGCTCGACGATCTCTTGAACTTCATTCCCGCGCGTCTGGGAAGTTTAACCGTTCTGGCGGCGGGGACGTGCCTGGGGTATTCTTTCTCTCAGGGGTTTAAGATTTTTCTACGCGACCGTAAAAAACACCTGAGCCCCAACAGTGGCCATGGGGAAAGCGCCTTCGCTGGGCTTCTGGGCATACGGTTGGGAGGAGGGGCTTTTTACGGCGGAGAGTTCGAGGAAAGGCCCGTAATCGGTGACGCCGACTTTCGTGAGCCTGAAGCCGCGGACATTCTCAAAGCTTACGGGATTCTCGACGCGTCGGTGGCACTTTCCGCTTTGGCGGTGTATTTTTTCCTTCGCTGACCTCCTTCATGTCCCTTTTGGAACGGTCTCACGGCGCGAACCCCGAAAAACTCTACCAGGCGATGGGTTTTCCTATGCCGGAGAGGATTTTGGACTTCAGTACAAACACCAATGCCCTCCCTTGGGAAGGAGATTTGAGTATCGACCTTCGTCGATGTTTGGCCTCCTATCCCGACGACGAGGCCACGGAGCTGCGGCGGACAATCGCGGAACACGAACGCCCCTTCGTTGAAGACTGCTCTTCCGAAAACGTTTTGGTTGTGAACGGGTCCAACGAAGCCGTCTATCTTATCGCCTCGTTTCTCGGAGGCAAAAAGGCGGCTCTCTGGCAGCCGGTTTACGGGGAATACGCCCGTGCCCTCTCTGCCTACGGGGCGAAGGTCCAAGGCGTGTTTAACGGCGTGTTTAACGCGGAAAATCTGCCGAATCTACCAGAGGGTACGGAGGCATTCTTTTTGTGCAATCCCTGCAACCCCACGGGGGGATACGTAGAACGCGAGGCGCTGGAAAACCTGCTCCAGCGTTACCCCCATACCCTCTTTGTGGTGGACGAGGCCTATGCCGACTTTCTGAGGGGTGAGCACCGCAGGCTCGATTTTGTTCGGAATCAAAACCTGATCGTCCTTCGTTCGTTGACGAAAATTTTTCACCTATGCGGCGCGCGCGTCGGCTATGTTCTGGCCTGCGAAGCGCGTATCGCGCGACTAAAGGCGCGGCAACCCACTTGGAGCGTCAATGCCATAGCCCAGGCAGCAACCTTAACCTTTATGCAAGACAAAGAGTTTACCCGCAAGACACGAAACTTCTACGCTGCAGAAACGCCCCGCTTCATCGCAAAAATCGAAAAGGCGGGGTTTCTGGTCTTACCCACCCGAACCCACTTTTTCCTCATTCAAGTAGATGAGGACCGTCCACTAATCGTTTTTCTCCTGAAGCGAGGTCTGGTGGTGCGCCACACACGGAATTTCCCCGGACTTGACGGAAGGTACATCCGAGTGAGCACTCGCGCTCCGGAGGAAAACGATATCCTTATCCGCGCCTTATCCGACTTCAACAATCACAATCGGAATCGGGCGGACTGAGTCGAGCGGACTGAGTCGAGTTGAAGAACCTGCTATTCTACTCCTGCTGGGTGGAACTTGAAAAGCTCCTTATAGTTCTCCCAGAAAAGCGCGACTTCCTCGGTACTCCAGTCCCACGTATCCAGAACGATATCCTCGGTACGATGCTCGCGGCGCATTCGGTTGTGCCACGTCCGGTCTTTTTTATATCGTCTGTAGGTGTGGCGGTTGGCGGGTAGGTTTCGCTCCACGCGCCAAAGGGTATAGCCCGCCTCGTATTTCCAACCGGCAGGCAGGGCATTTTTGTTGTAAGCGAGATTCTTTTCATACTGTTTTCGGCTTTGCTGAGACTGAGCCGCCCACACCCTTTCCCCAAGACAGTCCAAAGACAGCAGCAGCAAAACGAGAATCGCAAATTTTTTTTTCACATTCGCTCAGCTCCTTCAGCTCGTTTTTTTCTCGCCAGTTTTTTGATGTACATGGCTTCATCCGCCAGATTGATGGTTTCCAACAGACTGCACGCGGTTCCGGGATAGATCGCGAGACCGAAATCCATGACTATCTCAATCAGAGGCGCATCCGGGTTGGAGTCGTCGCTATAGACCTTCTGCTGTTTCAACTCCACCTCGATCCTGTTGAGCACCACTTCCGCGTCTTGAAGCGTCACGTTCGACAACAAAATGATAAACTCGTCGCCTCCATAGCGTCCTACGCTGTCGCTGAGGCGCAGACTTTTTTTAATGGCCGAGACCGTCTTCACCAGGACCTCGTCCCCTTTGATGTGCCCGTAATTGTCGTTGATCTGTTTAAAGCTCCCCATGTCTCCGATGACTAGACAAGCGTTGCCGCCATAACGGGCGATGCGGTCGCTTTCCTCCTGAAGGCGGCGGATCATATAGCGACGGTTCCATATTCCCGTCAGTGGGTCGATGAAAGCCTCTTCCTCGCGTGTGGCCATAAGGTCGTAGAGCATCCAGAAACTCGAAACGTAATCGGTCAGTAACTGGTACATTTTGAGTTCCCTGGGCAGTATCCCTGACGGCTTGTGGAGATCCAGAGCTCCGATGCTACGCGCTTGAAAGACGAGAGGGGAAACATACCGCGTCTCCACGCCCTTTTCGTTGTAAACCATCTGCGAGGCTTTGTCGCGAATCGCCTCCATCACCAGGTCGCTGTTGGGAATGTGGATGTGTTCTTTTTCGTAATAAGCCAAGCGCTTCAATTTCTGAGAGTCCTTGCCGTTTTCGTCGAAAAGATAGATGGCACAGGCGGAATCCTTGACCATGTTTTCCAAGTACTTCAGAACCTCGTCCAGAAGATGTTTCCGATTTTGCGTCTGAAGCATAGAGTAAATGAGGCCATGGAGGCGCTGAAGCTGTTGAGCGTCGGTATCCAACTCCGTGCGGTCGAACTGTTCCTCGAAATAGATTCCGATATTGCCTCCTAGAATGCTCATCAAGGTCACGTCTTGGTGCGTAAAGGCGTTTGAAGATTCGTTTTCCAGGCCCATGACACCCCATGTCTTTCCTTTGTAAGCCAACGGAACGGCCAACACGGAACGAGCTTCGCCGAAATGTCGCTCCTCCCTGGCAAGTGGCGTCCGATCAACATAAGCTCGACCCAAGGGTCCTTCTCCCGCCAGGATCTTGGTCAGTTCCGCGTCGACCCTGTCCGCGTCAAGGGGTTCGTCGCAGAGGAACCAAGTTTTCTCTAAAAAAGACGGCACAATCAGCTTCAAGTGGGAAAAGGAGATCACCTTGGGCAAGTTTTCCCTCAGCGCTTCGAAGAGCTGTTCCACTCCCTCGAACTGATTGAATTGCTGTAGAAAGTCGAACAGCCAGTGTTGGTTCTCCGAAAGAAGTTTGAACTCGGCGGCGCGCTTTTTCTGCAAGGTAATATCGATGCCCGAAAAAACATAATTTAAGATGTTGCCATCAAAATCAATGAGAGGCGAAATCCCATATTTCAAAGTAACGCGCCGCCCGTCGCGGTGGGTAAAATCCTCCTCTAGGTGAGAAAATCGGTCGCCGTCGCTCTCGCATTCCGCCAAAAATTCTTCCATGGCGACCTTGCCCACTACTTCGCGATGGCCGTCCGAGAGGGATAACACGGGAACCTCATGAAGCTCTTTAGAGCTATAGCCAAGCATATCGTAAAAAGCCTGGTTCGCGTCTAGCAGTCTCCCTTTGTTGTCGGTGATGGCCATACCCTCCGGAGCGCTTCGGAAAATCATCTCGAGACGGCGTTCTGAGCTCTGCAGAGCCTCCATGGTTCGTTTATAGTCGTCGATGTCCAGCATCGCCCCAATGAGCCTGACGATTTTACCCCGAAAGCGTACAGCAACGTGACTCCGTGCGACAAACCACCTCCATTCGCCCTGAACGCTCTGCATTCGGAGCTCCACATTGAATGTTTCATTCAATGTTTCATTCAAATTGAAGGTTTCGTCCAAATCCAAAGTGCCGTCGGAACGTAAGTGATTCGTGACCTTTTTGAAAAAATCCACGTCGTCAGGGTGAATTAAGGAGACGAAATCCTCATAGGTCTCCGCATCACGGCCAAAGATGAAACGTCCCTCAGGAAGTAGGCGAAAACGCCGATTTACGAGGTCCCATATCCAAGAGCAGCCTCCTGTGGTTTTCGTCATGATTGTCAGAAGAGCTTCCCAATGCCGTGCTTTTTCTCGCTCTTTGACGAACAAAACAAACTGGATCAGGGCCGCCGCGCCGAATATGAAAAACAGGGAAAGGGTCGCCGCGTCCAGTCGCAAAAACCACCACGCTACCCCAGCGACAAAAATCCACAGCGCCGCGTACAACCCTATTTGCAACACGCTGTTTCTTGTCACCTGGCGCCTGTCCACCGAAATCAAAGCGTTTTCTTCGTTCGTCACGGTCTACTACTTTTCGTATTCTTTCAGTACCGCGGCATACTCCGTCTCGCAACCCTTACGAATATCATAAACATATTCTTCACCGCGGCCTTTTTTCTTGATTGACCCTGTTCCCATAAGATTCGCACATCCTTTCCCCAACGCACCGTTTGCTCGCAATCGCGTGTGCCTCTGCTATTTTTTGCCTATGACATCCACTTTTATCGCTTGATAAGCGACTTTGCCGCTTGGGGCAATGTCCACGCGAATATAGTGGTGAAACGACGCGGGTGTTCCCTTATCATAAAGGCCTCCTCCCCCTCCGCCCGTAATGATGTAGGGGGTTTTCCCCCACTTGCCGGTATAAAAGGAGTGAATATGTCCCGTGAAAATCATGGTGACGTCGTACCTATCAAAGAGGGCATTCAAGCGTTCCACGTCATGGGGGCGTTCGCTCATGTCGTGAGGTTTTTTTCGGTTGGAACGCGGGTCGCGCAGAGGGCGATGCATCATCACGAAACGCCTCGCAAAGCTCTGAGACCTTTCGAGGGTCTTTTCCAGCCAAGAAAACTGGGTCTCGTTCAAGGACGTGTCCTGTCCGTTATCCAGCACGATAAAACACGTGCTTCTGATCGCGAAGGAATAATAATGGGGTGAGCCGAAAAGGTGAGAATAATTGGCCGCGTTTTTGGACTTGAAGTGATCGTGGTTGCTGGCGCAGGTCAGAAAGGGCAAATCCAGACCGCGGACGTGACGGAAAAAAGTGCTTTCGTACTCTTCCGGGGTAGCGTAGTTCACTAGGTCTCCCAAGTTGAAAACGAAAAGCAGGTTCTCTTCCTTCAGGATAGCGGGCAGAACCTGAGGAAACTTGGAATTTGGACCCTGAGTGTCGCCCACCACCACGAAAGAAAAAAACTCCTCGTGCCGGTTCTGAAGAACCCGCGCCAGATTATCGTCGTTCCAGCCCGCCCAAGCGGAAGATGCCTCCAGAAGCAGCAAAAACAGCAGCGTCGCGCAGATCGTTTTTATCTTGTTGATATTGTTTGTTATATTTTTTATATTTCTTATATTTATCTTACAGATCATAGGACGCATCCTCCGGTCTTGTTCCGAAATTTTCTTGTTACTCGCATGGATAAATCTTCCTCGACAGATCTAATTGGTTCAACAGATCTAATTGGTTCCACAGATTGTCGAGCAATTGCTACAGATCCAATTGGTTCAGCAGATTGTCGAGCAACTGCTTTTTGAACTGCTCTTGAGCGTCTAAATCATCGTCGCCTCCGCCCGGACCGGTGGGAATCCTGAGGTTGAATCGAATTTTTCTTTCGCTTTCCTTGCGCTGGGTGGTCGTGTCGTTGCGTAAAGGTAGATATTCCTCAATGGATTTATCGATGGTGAGGTTCAAAAGTTGCAACTCCTTCCAGCTCCCCTTGAGTTGGAAAGTGACGTCTTGGAAATCCCGCTCGGAGTAACCTACCAATTTGCTCACCGCCTGGCGTAGCAACTGGCCATTTCCCGCAAGGGACCCTGTCATGAACTGCAAAACTCCTTTCAGAGCTCCCAGCACCGTATTGAGAGCCTGAACGTCGAAGCGTCCTTTGCAAATCAGAGCCAAGTCCTTGCCCAACAGGCCCAGAGGACCGTTGATCGAGAAATATTTGTAAAGCGGGGCTCCAGGTTTGGCCGTGGCCTGAGTACCTGGATTCAACCATAGGTCGTTGCCGTCCCAAAAAAACGATCCCCGTATTTCCTCGAAAGAGATACGTCCGTCTTTGGTTATATTTTTGAGTATGTCAAACTCGTGGATGTACCCCTCGCTGGACCGGAAATCTCCATTGGCGAAGACCATCATCAAGGGTCCGTAATTGCCTTTCAACTGGACGTTGACGTCGGCACTGCCCACAATGGCCCCTTGCGCCATAAAGGGGTGGGCTGCCTGGCCAATATTCAGCCCGGAGATCTTTGCCGTTGCTTTCCATTGCTGATCCGGCATGTTGACATCGGCATTGATGTCGATTTTTCCGCCATAAGCGACACCCGTGCCCTCCCGCACCGACGCCCGTCCCTCCGAGACCCGAATGGGGAGGAAGATGTCCCGCAACTCCACGCCGGCCACCGAAAAGACCGGAAGCGTCAGCATGACATTGGCGACCGCCGGACCCCTGTTTCTTCGTCCGTTCATACGACCCGTAACGCGGGCCTTGACGTTTCCCGCGAACTGTCCTTTCAGGGAGGGCATTTTGGCCGACACCAACTGATCCAGGTCCAGAATACTGCTCTCAGCGGCATAGCCCCAACCTTCTTTATTGCGCTCCATGTGTCCCTTGAGTGTCAAGGCCAAATCCCCCAAGCGCCCCGACGCGTCCATGTCGAATTTGCCCCTGGCGGGAGAGATGATTGTCAGCATCAGGTGGTCCACCAATGTTTCCTGGATGGTTAGGGGAGAGGTAACCTCCAAGGCCAGCTCCGGCCGTAGGGGTGATCCCCGAAGCGACAGGAATCCATCCAGATATCCCCCGACCCCTCCGTCCAGGCCAAATTGGGCAAGCAGAGACCGGATTTCGATCCCTTTTACCTTCATACCGATTTGCAGTCTTCCACGTCGCCCGAAAGTGAGATTGCCATTTCCCTCCAGGGCGCCTTCGTTGATTTTCGCCTTTACGCTGCGTACTCTCACATTTCGGGTCGTACCCGTTACGTCGAGGTAAAGATCACGCACGTCGGTAGAGGCCACCATGATCGCGTTCGATCGGAGGGTGGCCGAAAGCGCGGCGTTGCTAACGGCGCCCGATACCTTGAGAGTGCCCTCTACTTTTCCTGTCACGTCCATATCCCAATCCTGGGCGATGCTTTCCAGATCCAGGTTCGTCAACGCGCCCGATAGGTTTAAATAAGGTTCTCCATTCTTGGACAGATCGACATCGCCGCGGAAAGACAAGGACCCGCCCGGTACCTGTAGCGTCGTCTCAGGAAGGTAAACCTTGTTGTTTTCGTATGTTCCCGACAACTTCACGTGCCTGAGGGGCACTCCCGCCACCTTGTTTTCGTTGCTTATGAGCGTAACCATGACCCGAGGTGATGTAAGTGTTCCCTGAACTTCCAACGTCACGTCACAGAGTCCTTCAACCTGACTCAACTCCGGGATGGATTGTGGATTGAAGCCTTTAAGGTTTCCCGCGAAGCGAAGCTCGGAGGTGGTCAGATCAGCGGCGCCCGAAAAATCCAAGAGGGCTTTGTCGATCCGAGCTTTCAGATCTTCCAGGACAACGGTACCTTTTTCGTAACGCATAGAGGCTGACAGAGCGTCGAAACGCCTCCCAAAAAGGGTAAAAGCCTGGGATCGCGCCTCGCCTCTCACGGCAAGATCGTTACCGAGGCTCACGATGTGAGCGTCCGCGTCCAAAGTTCCGGAGAGGTCCAAGGGAGCGAGGGCGGGAAATGCGGTCGCCACTAGGTTGGATTTCATTTCTTTGAGGGTGAACTTCAGGGTTGAGTGCCAGAGTGCGTTTGACGCGCTCCGGAGAACTTCGCCCGCCCCAAAGACTTTTCCCCCAAAGACCTCTCCGGTGCAGTCCACCGCCAAGTTCCAATTCGGAGAAAGGACAAGGTTTGCCCGCAGCCCTTTGACGACCTCCTTGCCTTCCACTTTCAATTCAGGCAAACGCATGAAGACCTTGCCCGCCACGGCTCCTCCTTGGTCGGCCGAGGTCCAGAAATCCACCATTCCCCCTTCGCCCTCCAAGCTCACCCCTGGCGATAGAAGGCGTTCCAGTTTTTTCATGGAGGCATTTCGGACGCTTCCCCGGGCGAAAAAGCGATCTGTCACCGGATTTGGTCGCAAGTCGGCGGAGACCTTCAGCTCGATATCGCCCGCTCCGCTTTCCAGCTTGGCCTGCGAGACGGAGAAATCCCCGGCTTTGTACCGCCAAGGTACGGAGGCTTCCACCGGAAAACCCGCGACTTGCCCGTCCTTTAAACGCAGTGTGCCCCAAGCGCCCAGGTTTTCACCTGCCCCCATCACATCGATTTGCCCATCGATCTCGCCGCGTCCCTCTACTTGAGAAAAAACCGCCAATAACTCGTTGAGTTTCACAGACTGGAGAGAACCCTTCACCTTGAAGGGCGCCGTCAGTTTACCCGCGAAAAAAGCTCGCCCCGTCGTCCCCACTGACACATCTATGGAAAGGGCCTCGAGAGACTCGAAGGCCAATGTTCCGCGAAGTCGTACAGGGAGACCTCCCAGGTCGGCGGAAAGCATAATGGAGCCATCTTGAGTCAGGAAGCCCTCCTCCACGCCCACGGCGGCGAAAGGGGTATCGAAAGTGATGTCGTGTAACAGAACCTGGATCGGACGGATTGAACTTGACCCCTCGCTTTTCTCTCCTCCGTAGTGAGCGGCCAAAGTTGAAAGATCCTCCACCTTCGCCTTCACTCCGTCGATTTCCAGGTCCGAAAGCCAAAGCGCTCCCTGCAGCAGGTCTTTCCAAGAGGGGCGCAGCATAATACGCCTGGCACTCAATAAGGAGGTGTCTCCCGAAATCAGTTCGACGCCATTCAATGTAAGCCCGGAATACAAAGACCCGTCCACTTTCGCTACCCTCAGGATGGGAACGATATTTTCACCGTAACGGTGTACTAAAGGCTCGACCAAAAGGGGGCCAATCGGGCCCCAAACAGCCCCAATCAGGCAAAAGAAAAAGACTCCTGAGAAGGCAATACAGGTCCACCACAACGTTTTTTGCAAGAACCTCAAAAATTCCAACCTCGATTCTCTGGCTCTCTCATATAGAGCAAAGTTTACAACAACAACATCACATACAACCGTACTTAGAAAGCATCGGCGCTTGTTTGATCTCAGAATGGCTCGATTATACAAGATTTACGAGCGAAAGCATAAAAAGATTACTGAAAGGTCGCTAGTGGATAAGTGGATAAGTGGATAAGTGGATAGTGTGGACGACCTTCAAATTCCAAAAAACCAAGAGGCGAAAACCCTTTCTCGTCTTGGACGATAAGGATTTTATTTTCCGCGTAATCGCGACGTTATAGAGACATATGATCGCGCGTCTCTACAAAGCGTGACGCTCGTGTTAAAATTTCAAAATGCTTGTTAAAAATAAGACGATCACTTTTGTTTTGGCATTGACAGCAGATATCGCCACAAAATATTGGGCCTTGTCCGTTCTTGCCGTGGCGAGTGAGAAAATGACGTTTTCTACTCTGCTTTCTTTGAGGTTGCGTTTCAATCAAGGGATTTCTTTTTCTTTGCTGGTTCGGCATCCCCGGGGCGCGTGGCTGGTGGCTGTTGTCAGTGTCGTTTTTTTGGGAATGTTGTGCGTGAAAAATGCGACGGTCCGTTCCTCCTCTGGTATGTCCTTTGGTATGTTCTTTGGTATGTCCTTGTTGTGGGCTGGGGGTTTAGGGAATTTGGCCGATCGTGTCTTTTATGGATATGTTGTGGATTAGATTTACATGGGCATATTCGTGAACTTGGCCGATTTTTGGCTATGCTTGGGTTCTGTTTTATTGTTAAAGCATTGTTGGAATAGACGCCTCGACTCTTGAGTGACATACGGTAAAATAAATGTCGAAAACTTGATTGGGGAGGGATTTAAATGAGGGTTGCCGTAGGGTGGATTCTTTTTTCATGGTTGTTGACGGCGAGCGTCGCTGATTCGGCTTCGTCTGAGACGGCGCCGTCCATGGTGAAGCCTTTGGCGACGACGAACGCACCAGTGGTTTCCATTGAATTACCGGCGTCCTTGGCGTCCTCTTGGGAGAGACTTTCCTCGACCCTAACGGACGCCTTGAACCTCCAGGACAAACAGGAGACCTTGCCGGAATCCTCCTACTTCGGCGCGGACAAAATCAGCAACACGAAAAAAATCAACGCGCTTTTGGACAAGGTCGTCGAGATTTTGGTTCAGGGCGACGCTAGCGATCTGCGTAGGCAGGCGATTGCGTTACGTGAGACAGGGCTGCCCGCTTTGCGCCGAGAAGTGGATGACCTCCGTAACAAGCGTATTTCCGCTCCAGAGACCTCCAAAGTGCCCTGGGTCAAAACGCGCTCCCAAATAGAAGCGCGCATCGCGGAGCTGGATGTGGAGATCAAAGAGAAAGAGCGGCTTGCGATGGATATCGACAGCAAGATCGCCGAAGCGTTGAGAAACATGGGCCTCGATTTGGACGACAAACAAATCGACATCCTGCTGACCTCCGTCACTGGTGACGATCTTTTTCAAAACACGGTGGTCTTCGCGAATGTCAAACACGTGGTGGAAAAGCTCGCGGAGCTTTCTCGGGAAGACCGGGACAACTTGGAGATCAGCCGGCGTTATATCGGTATGTACCTGGTGTTGAACGACGTTTTGATTGCCACTCAAGAGGGACTGATCGAGAAAATCAATATGGACTACAAACCACGATTGGCCGAGTTGAAGGCCGAGGCCGAAAAACTTCGCGCGGAAGCCTTAGGACGCGCAAAACAAGGACAGTACTCGAAGACCCAAAAAGAGGCATTTGAGGTCAACGCCAAGGCCAACGCCATGACGGCGCGAGTGGCAGAGCTTTACGCGGAGCTCCTAGAAGGACAACGCAAAAATTTCAAGGTGACCTTGATGGACCTGCAACGCAACCGCGACGTGGCGGAGAGTACCTACAAGACTGTCCGGAGTACGGGCGACCTGAGAAACCTAATCCGCGCGGGGCTCGATTTGTTTGACTCCATCCATCCTCTTTCCATGCCTCAGCTTCAATCTTTTGAAAACGAGGCCATCCGCAAGGAGTTCGAAGAAATCAACAAACGTCTGAGAAAATGAAA
Organism: Synergistaceae bacterium; assembly: GCA_031267575.1. Classification (NCBI taxonomy): domain Bacteria; kingdom Thermotogati; phylum Synergistota; class Synergistia; order Synergistales; family Synergistaceae; species Synergistaceae bacterium. The sequence goes on from JAIRYN010000034.1 coordinate 29,205, forward strand.
ATACGCTATCTTTCGTTAAGAGATCTGTAATTATTATTAGAGGTCGCTGTATTATACAGCGACCTCTAATGCCGGTGGACAGCCGGCTCACAACACAGGGAGGTGTTGCGAAATTATATTAACACGCATTTTATATAAGGTATACTATAATAAATCTTAGGATATGACGTAAAAATTGCTTAAAAATATTATAATGAAGCTATAATTAAAATAAAATAAATAAGAATGATATTTGAAACAGTATTAAAACTTACTTTGTTTTACATCTATCCGTGTCGCTATGTCGGTTGTTTGTTTTTGAGTAAATATTTTATCGTTTTGAAGCGAAAGATATCCCTGACGCTGACGGCGGATCCCTTCTATATGTTTTATGCGCATGCTTTATGCGCATGCTTTATGCGCGATGTGTAAATGAAGTTAGTGGTCGCCTTGTTTTTGTCCCTGGTATTCCCTCTCTGAAGTTTTTATTTTTACGATAAAGCGATCCTCATCCAACAGCTGAAGCCGTTGGATGAGGATCGCAACACCACCGTTGGCGGTGTTTGTTTTGTATTTGGTTTCTTGCCATATGTCTACTTTCATGTTAAACTCCTTTTATGGCTTATCAACGTGAGATGCGGGGCGGAACACGACCAGGATATTAATGCGGTTGTAAATATTCTAAGAGTGGGAGCATCCACTCTTAGTGGGGGCATCCACTCTTAAAGGAAAAGACGTAAGACCGGTTTCAGTCGGCTGTTTTTGTCGATCTTATAATCCCATGACTTTAGTCGTGGGAGTATGTCAAGTAAGGAGTTTGTGCGTAAGGAGTTTGTGCGATGAAGGGTATCATGATTCAAGGAACCAGCAGCGACGCGGGTAAAAGTTTTTTGGTGACGGGGTTGTGTCGCGTTTTCTCGGACAGAGGTTACAGGGTTTGCCCTTTCAAATCTCAAAATATGTCGAATAACTCTTACGTGACAAAAGACGGTCTGGAGATGGGCAGAGCCCAGGCCGTGCAGGCCGAGGCGGCGCGCCTCGACCCCCAGGTTTTTATGAATCCCATTCTTTTAAAACCCCGCAACGATGCCACCTCCGCAATTGTCTTGATGGGGCAAGAATGTACAGACGCACGCGCTGATTACTACCGAGCCTTCACGATGAACGAAGGGCTCTCGACGGTTCGGGCGGCGCTGGCTCACATCGAGAAAAATTTTGAAGCGGTGCTGATCGAGGGAGCAGGCAGCCCGGTCGAGATTAACTTGAATGCTACGGAGATCGTCAATATGCGCGTGGCTCGCGAGGCGGACGTGCCCGTTATCTTGACGGCGGACGTGGACAGAGGCGGGGCCCTAGCCGCTTTGGTGGGAACCCTCGATCTTCTGGAGGCAGACCGCGATCGCGTCAAGGGCATCATCTTCAACAAATTCAGGGGAAACCTGTCGCTTTTCGAGCCCGCGGTCCGCTGGACGGAGGAACGTACCGGAGTCAAAGTTCTGGGCGTGATGCCTTGGACTCCGGCGCGCATTGCCAGTGAGGACTCTTTGTCGATTCGCTGGAACGCGCGCTCGCCGAAGGGTTTTCTCGATAATGAGATAGATAATGGGATAAATAACAGGATAAATAACAGGATAGATAACAGGATAGATAACAGGATAGGAAGCGAAGGTTTGGTAATTGGCGTCATTCGCCTGCCCTATATCTCGAACCACACGGATCTGGAGGCATTCGAGGCGGAACCCGATGTGGAGTTGATCGAGGTAGACACGCATACATCCCTCCGTCGAGTTGACGCGGTGATCCTTCCGGGGACCAAGAGTACGGTGCTGGACATGAAAGTACTGCGTGACTCAGGACTTGCCGGACGGCTCCTGGATTTTCACCAAAGAGGCGGGTATCTTTTCGGCCTATGCGGCGGATACCAAATGTTGGGGCAATACATCGACGACCGCTATTTGCGGGACAACGACACACTGAAGGAAATCGAGGGGTTGGGCCTGCTTCCCGTCGTTACGACTTTTGGGGAGAAGAAAACCACCCGTCGCCGCGAAGGATGGACGATTCACCCCCTGTTCACCTCGAACGCTGCCAGGGTTGAAGGGTATGAAATCCACTTTGGGGAAACGCGCTCAGTGGGGGAGGGCAGAGGAGACGGTCTTTCGGAAAAGGAGCGTTTTTATCCCCTATTCGTCTTAAACGGCTACGAAGACGGCATGGCTGACCGAGAACTCCGCGTGGCGGGAACATACCTACATAATGCCTTTCACAACGATATTTTCAGGGCTTTCTGGTTAAATGCTCTGCGAAAAAGCAAGGGTTTGCCTGAGCGTTCTGTCACTGACACCACCGCGGCGAACGAAGAGGCATACGACGTTTTGGCGGCGCGGATGCGAGAGCACATCGACATAGATTATATTTTCACGTTGTCCGGCCTCCTCGATAGAAAGGAGCAATGAGATGAAAGTTTTTAAGGACGCGGAGAAGTTTGACGGCTACCTACTACCCTCTACCCACTACCCACTACCCTCTACCCACTACCTTCCACTCTCCACAGCTCTTATGTCTATACAGCTCTTATGTCCATCATTACCGCTAAAGTCGTCGGACTTCACGGCCACGAAAGAAGCGCGGAGCTGAAAGAAGGATGAACAATTTTTCGCGTGTTCGGAATCTTCGCCTTCGCGTGGGCATCGTGGGCTACGGTAACCTGGGCCGGGCCGCGGTACACCTTTTGGACATGAAGCGTGAAAGCTGGAAGACTGAGGGCTTGGAATTGGACCTGACCTGTGTGCTTGGCAGGAGAGGCGGTCTCTTAGTTCCCGGTGGGTTGAGCTGCGGAGCGTTGGCGGAACACGGAGAGACCGGCGCGCCTCTTGATTGTTTTCCTGGTTTCGATAAAGGGGTAAACGTCGAGGAAATCCTGAGAGGGCATCAGATCGACCTTCTCGTGGAGTTCACTCCCACGAATAAAGAGACGGGAGAGCCGGGTTTGACCCACATTCGTCAGGCGCTAAAGAACGGTATTCACGTGACAACGGGCAACAAGGGGCCTGTGCTAGTGGCTTGGAAAGAGCTTTCGCAGTTGGCGTGGGAACAAGGCGTTCTTCTGGGTATCGGTTGTACCACGGGAGGAGCATTGCCTTCTCTCATCGCTGGGCGGGAGGCGATGGCGGGCTCTGAAATTTCCTTGGTGGAAGGCGTTTTGAACGGGACGACCAATTTCATTTTGAGCCGCATGGAGAGAGATGGAATCGACTACGAGGTGGCGTTGAAAGAGGCGCAAAGAAATGGAATCGCGGAGGCGGATCCGCGTATGGACGTGGAGGGATGGGACACCGCCGTGAAGCTGACGATTTTGACGAAGGTGGTGATGAAGGGAGATCTGGAGCTGAAAGACGTCTCCGTGACAGGCATAACGGGTCTTACGCGCCAGGAGATCCAACACGCCCAAGAGACGGGGCACAGGATCAAGCTAATCGGCAGGGCGTGGCGCAACGGAAAAAAGGTGCGCGCCTCGGTGGCTCCGGAGCAAGTGGAGGCCGCGCATCCCTTTTACGCCGTGGCGGAGAAGGATAAGTGCGTGCGTTACGTCTCGGACACGCTGGGAGACCTTTTCATATCGGGCGGGGCCTCCGGTCCATTGTCTGCGGCCGCCTCCGCCATGCGCGATGTTCTTTGCGCCTGGAGAACGGGGCTTTTGGCGCGGTAGGTCGAAGCGGGGTGATAGTTTTCATTTTCGTTTATGCCGTTCATGCCATTCCGCGAATCGTGCTCCTAACTCGAAGGCTTTCCGGCAGTCTTCGGGGAAGATCGTTTTGCGCCGAAGCCTCTTCTTGTTTTCATCGAACATTGGCGTTTCATATTGCGAGTAGTCGTTGAACTGGAGCGTGTCCGTCGCCAAAAGTGATTCGCAATGGCCAAATACACGTGCCATAAGGCTCTCCATAGCTTTGAAAGTGGTCGTGTATCCCGCAGGATCGAGCGCTTCTTGCGGCACGTTCATCGTGAGGATCCATCCCGTCGAAAGTTTTCCTTTGAAGAGCGAGCTGTGCTCCGTGTTGTACTCCAAGTACTGGAAGACCAAGCGTTCGAGAAAAGAACGCATTTCCCCCGTCACCGCGCCTATGTAAATCGGCGAACCCAAAATGAGCGCATCAGCGACCTCGATTTTGTCGAAAAGAGGTCTCAGATCGTCGTTCACGACACACCTGCCACGGCTTGCCCCACCTTTCGTTTTACAGGCAAAACAACTGACGCAGCCTTTGTAGTTCAGATCGTACAGATGCGCGATCTCGGTATTCGCCCCTTTGGACTTTGCCCCGTCAATAGCGTGTTGTAACAAGGTCGCGGTGTTCCACTGCTTCCTTGGACTTCCGTTGATAGCAATTACTTTCATACACAGCACCCCCAAAAATTTTAAGACTATTGTTTGTTCCATGTTCTGTAAAGCCCCGTCCTTTAGGGTGGAAATATAAGTGGAAATATAATATAAGAAACATCCGCTAAAGACGGATACGGGTTAGTTCTGTCTTATGTTACAATATTTACGCAGATATGGGGTAAAATGTTGCGGCATTGAACGTAGCAGTATCCACTCTTAGAGAAGAAGACGTAAGACTGGCTCCGGCCAGCAATCTTTGTCGATCCCAGAATCTTCTCGCTTTAGCGAGGGGAATATGTCAAGATAGCATGTGGAAACGCTACGCCGAAGAAATTTCGCTCATCTCCAGGGCGTCGGACAGGTTTTTCCGAGGCGTTTTTTGTTTGTTTCTTCTGCTGCTCATGTCACTACCACAAATCCAACTTGCGATTTTGGGATGTCTTGAGGAGCTTGACATTTGGGATATTATCGATATTATGTTATTGATAATGGAATACCGAAGATATCAATGTCTTCGCGGGCATCGAAAATCCTAGTGATCCGAGGTGTGAATATGCAAGGCGTGTCGAAAGGATCTCCGAGCATATCGCGACAGGCGATAGGAAGATTTCCATACTATTTAAAAGTTTTGAACGGATTGAATCAAGAGTGTATCGAGTGTGTTTCCGCCTCGACAATTGCGGCTTCCCTTCAGTTCTATGAGGTTCAGGTGAGAAAAGACCTGGCCGCCGTCAGCCGTTCCGCAGGAAAACCGGGAGTCGGGTTTCCGATTAAAGATCTAATCACCGACATCAAACATGCTCTTCGATATGACAACTTCGATGAGGCCGTACTCGTCGGGGTTGGACATCTAGGTAAAGCTTTGCTTTCTTACCAAGGCTTCGGTGATTATGGTTTTGACATTGTCGCGGCTTTCGATACGAATCCTGCTCTCCAAAACACGGAGTTCAATGGAAAGACCATTTTTCCACTCGAAAAATTGAATAATCTTTGCAAGCGGCTCGGCGTAAAAATCGGTATTATCGCGACCCCCGCTAACGCGGCGGGAGAAGTGTGCAACCTTCTTGTCGCCAGCGGTCTTCTTGCCATATGGAACTTCGCCCCGGTTTACTTAAATGTTCCCCCGCACGTTCTCGTTCAAAATGAAAATATGGCGGCTTCCTTGGCTCTCCTGTTCAAACACCTGTCCGAAAGAGACAAGGAGTGAGGCACTTGAACACGCAGTACCTGAGGTACGCCGTCGAAATCGAGCGCATGGGTTCTATCTCCAGAGCTGCGGAAAAACTTTACATGAATCAACCCCATCTGAGTAAAACGATACGCGAGTTCGAAGAAGCGTTGGGCATCGCCATATTCAAACGGACGTCTAAGGGAATGGTGCCAACTAAAAAGGGCTTAGAATTTCTGGCTTACGCGAAAAGTATCCTCGCTCAGGTAGATATGATGGAGAATCTGATGCGCAGGGAAAGCCCGCGAAAAACGGTTTTCAATATCGCCGTGCCGAGAGCGAGTTATATCGCTTACGCTTTTACAGAATTTATAAAAGACCTTCCCGTTAATAGAACATTGACGATTGACTACAGAGAGACCAACTCCATTCGCGCTGCCCGTGACGTCGCGGATGGTGAAAATGACCTCGGCATCGTTCGCTTTCCCGTGAAGTACGAGAACTATTTCATTGATTTTCTGCGGGAAAAGGACCTGAACTTCGAGCCGATTTCCCATTTTGAATATCTGCTGTTGTTTTCGAGTGCTCATCCACTTGCTGAAGAGAGACATCTCGACCCTCTGAAGTTGGAAGAATATATTGAGATTGTGCATGGGGATGCCAACGTTCCTTCTCTCGTGAAAAGCAAAAAATTCTCCGATGGAGAAAGGGAAAAAAAAGAAATCGCCGTTTATGAACGAGGCAGTCAACTGGAGCTCTTGAGGCGTGTTCCCTTGACCTATATGTGGGTCTCCCCCATGCCGGAAGAGGTTTTATCGGCCTTCAGTCTGATTCAGCGCAGGTGTGACATACCGAAAAACTACCAGAGGGACCTCCTCATTTACAGAAATGGTCATCGTTTTACTAATGAAGAGATGAAATTCATTTCGCATCTGAAGGAGATTGTAAAAGAAATTTTGTTTTTTCAAATAGAACACATGAAGGCTTCCTGATTTATGACGTTTTAAATGATTTTATTTAGGTTATCGAATTCGAGAGTGACTACACGCAGAAAGGGCACCGATGAGGTTTTTTTCAAAATTTGTTGAGGCGCAGCTCGATCTTTGTGAGGACTTGCTCGATGAGAATGCAACAGCACCAGTAAATTATGGATACCACAATGTATGTTTCAAAAAATCGAAAGGAACGCGAACTGGTGATCTTGGCTTGAGCCATGATATCGACCACAGAGATACTGAAGACCAGGCTTGTTTCTTTCAGCATGGAAATGAAGTTGTTGCCCAACGGTGGAAGGGCGACGACAAAGGTCTGTGGCAGGATGACGCGCCGCAGCGCGGTCCATGTACTCATGTTCACGCTGTGGCACGCCTCCATCTGCCCCTTATCTACCGACAGTAGCGCACTGCGTATGATCTCGGACATGTACGCCCCGCTGTTGAGAGACAACGCGATCACGGCGAACACTAGCCTAGGCACCGCGTTCACCGAAATATTCGTCCCGAACCGGGAGTTTATCGCGTTGAGAAAAATCGGCAGGCCGTAGTATACGAGTAGCAGCTGGACGAGTGCCGGAGTGCCTCGGATGAAAGAAATATACACCTTGCAGAGCTTCGATGCGATTTTTATGTCGAAATAACGGATCAATGCCACTCCGGAGCCGATAACGACACCGATGGCAAACGAGGTGATCGATAAAAAAAGAGTGATAGGCAGGAATTTAATAATTTCCGGCACGGTAGAGAGCATAAACTGAACGTCAAAAGTTTTCCCCATGAATCCTGACTTTATCCGTTTTCTCACTGGAGTAATCCGCGCCGAGATATTTTTTGGAGAGTTCGGCAAGCGTCCCATTTTTGAGCAGAGTTTCAAGCGCGGGGTCGACCAATTTTTTAAGTCGCTCGCCATTAGTATTTTTCGCGAAAAGAACGAACGTGGGCTCTCTTTCTTTCTCCTTCCACGGAACCGAATCAATGGGGATATTTTGTTCTTTGGCAAGCAGATTGATAGCGACAGCGCTGCCCAATAGCGCGTCTGCGCGCCCGGTCACGAGTTCCAGCAGCATTTTGGAAAAGTCGCCGTCGGAATAGGAGATCGTAATGAGATTCCCGTTTTCAGCGTTATACTTTTCAAGCCAGGCCGTGTAAGTACTCCCCAAGCTCGCAGTGACAGTTTTTCCGTGTAAGTCTTGGGTACTTCTGATATCGGTGCGTCCGCTTTTGAAAGCGATGACATTGGTGGAATACATGTAAGGAAGCTCGGAGAAAAGGTATTTTACCTCGCGCTCAGCGTTTTTGTTCAGGTTGGTGGCAATGATGTCATATCTGCCCGACTCAAGCGCGACAAAAATCGCGGTCCACTCTGTGGGTTCAAAGACGAATTTGACGTCAGGAAGCAGTTCGTCCGCGGCTTTCATCACGGCAACGTTGAATCCATCCGCGTTGCCGTCCTTATCCACATAATTGAAAGGCGCGTAAGCTCCCTCGGTTCCCACGGTCACCTTTTCGACAGCGCATACCTCCCAGGGCGTCATCAGCAAGCACGTTATCCCCAGCAAGAACAGCACATATTTATCCGAATTTTTCATATCATTGATCCTCTTTTCATTGATCCTCTTTATTATATATTGATTATATATTGATTATATCAGTTATCTTTTGATCGCAAGAACACGGGGAGCAGCTATCAAAAACCAGACCGCGAACTCCTCCGGCGTTTTTCGCAGACGAGATGACAATTCGCCGAACTCGATCCACTTGGTCTCCATAATCTCATCCTCGTTCGCGCTCAATGCGCCGGAGTAGTCGGCAGCGAACACGTGATCGTACTCATGTTCATACAGGCAATCGTTGAACTTGTGCTCGTACACGAAGGAAAACAGCTCGACGGGCTTTATACCACGAACGCCGATCTCCTGCTCCAATCGACGAACCACGGCGAGTTCTGTCGACTCGTCCTCTCTTGGGTGAGAACAACAGGCGTTGGCCCACAGGCCGCCAGAGTGGTATTTGCCCATCGCCCTTTGCTGTACCAGCATATATCCGTTATGATGAATAAACACCGAAAAAGCGCGATGTAGCTTCGGAGTCCTGTGAGCCTCCATTTTCTCCGCCGAGCCGATGGGCCGGTCAAACTCATCGACCAAAATAATTCTCTCCGTCATGCCCCTTCACCCTCTAGAAAATGCACAATTCTCTCCGCCTCTTCTTCCGCGTTGCCGCTCCCGTTCACGACGAGTTCGGGATGTTCCGGGCGTTCGTATGGCGCGTTGATGCCGGTAAAATTGGGAATCTCCCCGATTCTCGCTTTTTTGTAAAGACCTTTCGGGTCGCGCTGTTCGCAGGCTTCCAGCGACGTATCGACGAACACCTCGATAAATTCTCCGGGAGCGAACAGGGAGCGCGCGTATTCCCTGTCTTTTTGGAAAGGTGAGATAAACGCCACCAACACGATAAGGCCAGCGTCAATCATCAATTTCGCCACTTCGGCCACGCGGCGGATGTTCTCCACCCTGTCTTCCTCGGTGAAGCCCAGGTCTTTGTTGAGCCCGTGCCTCACATTGTCGCCGTCCAGCACACAAGAACGCAATCCCATCGAAAAGAGCTTTTTGTCAACCAGATTCGCCACCGTCGATTTGCCGGAACCTGAAAGCCCCGTGAACCAAAGCACGCGAGGGGTTTGCCCCATCAGACGTGCTCTAGCCTCTTTCGTGATCTCGAACAAGTGCCATGTCACGTTTGCGGCCCTCCGCAAGGAATATCGAATCATTCCCGCGCCAACCGTGTCATTCGTGACGCGATCAATAAGGATGAAACCACCTAATTCCCTGTTTTCCGTGTAAGGTTCGTACACAATCGGTGTTCCGGTTTTGATGTTGCCTATTCCGATTTCGTTCATAGCGAGGGTTTTGGCCGGTTCTATCGACAATGTTTCGACGCTTGTCTTGCCGCGTATTTCCGTCACGGTGGCCAACACCGTCCGGTTCGATATCTTCAAAAGGTATTCGCGTCCGGGGAACAACCTGTTTTCGCTCATCCAGACTACGACCGCGCGGAAATGGTCCGTAACATCTGAAACAACCCGCGCGTCCGATAAAAAGTTGCCGCGGCTTATGTCCGTTTCTTTCGTAAGAGATATCTCCGCAGCTTCACCCTTTTTAGCCGCGTTTCGTTCTTTGCCGCTCACGATAAGCGACTTAACCGTATTTTTTTGACCCGACGGCAGAACGACAACATCGTCGCCCGTGCGTATCGTGCCCTCCGCGATTATGCCGCAGTAACCCCTAAAGCTCGCGCCGGGCCGGTTGACCCACTGAACCGCCATCCTAAATGGTTTTACCTTTTCTTTTAGCTTTTCTTTTAGCTTTTCTTTTTCGCCGCCCGGTTCGAGGGTTTCCAAATACTCCGCCAGCGTCGGACCACTGTACCACGGCGTATCGTCCTTACGCGCGAAAACGTTGTTCCCTTTTAGGGCAGAAAGCGGAATACAGGTCACGAAGAGTTCTCCCGTGTCGTGTTCCAGTTTTTTAATTTTTACCATTAAGCTCTCGTAGTCCTTCGATATTTCGTCGAAAATATCCCTCGACCATCCGACCAAATCCATCTTGTTCACCGCGAGCGCGATGTGGCGAATACCTAACAATACCGCGATGTACGTGTGCCTCACGGTCTGCGGCAAGATGCCGTTGCGCGCGTCAAGTAGAACAACGGCGGCCTCGCTGTTTGAAGCGCCGGTCACCATGTTTCTCGTGTACTGTTCGTGTCCCGGCACGTCTGCCACGATGAACTTCCTGTTTTTCGTTTCGAAATACCTATACGCCACGTCTATGTCTATGGTTATCCCCTGCTCACGTTCCGCCAAAAAGCCCTCCATAAGAAGCGAGAAATCCAGTTCGCCGTCCATGTTTTTCTTCCAGCTTTCGCGGTGGAGGGAAGAGAGTTGATCATCAAAGAGACAGCCCGAATCATAAAGCAGCCTTCCTATCAGCGTGCTCTTTCCATCATCGACGCTACCGCAGGTTAAAAATTTCAGTTGCGTTTTATTTTCATGTGTTTTCTTTTTAGATTCGGAAAATGGCATTTTTAAAAATACCCCTCCTGTTTTTTCTTCTCCATGGAACCGTCCTGGTCGTTGTCGATTAACCGGCCATGACGCTCCGAAAAACGCAATTGCCGTAACTCGTTGAAGACGTCCCGCGCGATAGCGGCGTTCGATTCGACAGCTCCTGTGAGCGGGTAGCAGCCCAGAGTCCTGAAATACACCATCCGAAACTCCGGCCGTTCGTCCGGAACAAGTTTCATCCTGTCGTCGTCGATCATAATCCACGTGCCCTTGCGTTTCACTACCGGGCGCACGCTGGCGAAATAGAGCGGAACTATCGGAATATCTTCATCGACGATGTACTCCCACACATCATACTCCGTCCAGTTGGAGAGCGGGAACACACGCATGGTCTCCCCTGGCCCGAGGCGAGTAAGGGATTTATGCCTTCTTTGACGGCCTTTTCGTTCGTATAAGTGATCAGGCGCAACCCCAGTGTCTTTTCACTGTGGCGTCCCTGAAAGCGATCATCTCTTTGAATTTCCACTCTTTGAATTTCCACGTCGTGTCTATATGCATAAGAGGCAACGGCGGCTTCGGTGGGTAAAAAGTCTTTATGGTGAGGCGAAGCATGACCGACGAACCCTTATCTATGGATTGACTTACCGTTCTGCCCAACTTATGCAAACCTGAATAAATCCGATCAAATATGATCAGGAGCAAGTTTACTGTTGGCTTCCTGCTTCATCGAGGCCAGTTTCACCATCATCTCGCGACGACATAAAAACCGCAACATGAAGAAAACCCCTTATTAATTTATAATGATGATAAGCAATGAATGCCCGGAGGAACGTCATCCCCAATGTTTGGGTCTGCCCATGTTTTTGCTCGTTAATGAAAAGCTAAATCTCGCAGATCCGAGTACAATTTTTGGATATCGTCGGGCAGAACGTCCTCGCCAGAGTCAGGAAAGCGCGCCGACGCGGGTTCGTTCCAAAAAGAGGCAATATTGCGCCGCAGTGTTTCCAGATCGATAGGTCGTCCGAGCCAGTTCAGTAGCTTGGCGAACGAATCAAGGGGTTCAAGGCAGAAGCGGTTGAAGTCGAAAATAAACGCGTCCATCCCCTCGGAGTTTTCGATAAAGCGTCGACTGTATTTGCCCCAGATACATAGGCCCTCGTCAAAATCCGTTCCGTAGCGCTTGCTCATTGAAGCCGCGACCTCGGCGGGATGCCGTAAACAGAAAACCACCCGGCGAAGTTCCAGCCACACGTCCCGCCACGCCGCCAAAGTTAGGCAGAAGAGCGGGTCTTTGCAAAGTTCTCCGTCGAACTCTTTCAAAAAGATCTGAAAATATTTTTGCCTTTTGGTGGCGAGCGCCATGATCTCGTCGCGCGGAGGTGGTGTAAAGATTCCCCAAAAAGGGCTGATCTCGATTAGAAGCCGTTCGTTGACCGCGAAAAGCAAGTCGTGTTCAAAATGCCCCCTGGGGTTCATGGGCGTCGAGTTGCGCAGAACGCGGATATTGCGCCCCAGATCGAAACCGCAGAGCTCCAACAGGCCCGTGACGCAGCTTGTGCCGCTTCTCATCGGACCGGTAACGATGGTTGTTTCCCTCATGATTTTGCCTTTCCGTCCATAAGCGCAAGTGTCGCCCACGCGGAGCTCACGCCGCCCAGGTCCCGTGTGAAAAACAAAGTTCGCTCCCCGTCCTCCTCGAACCAGTAAGCGAGAATGGGCTCGCCTGCCCAGCCACCCGGCCCCTTGATTCTTCGCAGCCAGTCCCGACCCGGGTCAAGAGAGGAGGAGGAAGGCGACGCGACGGTCAGCGCCAGCAACGCGGCGGAAGTTTCGATGACGGAACCGCCCCACGCTCCCTCGTTTCCCTGGCCGCTTTGCAAGCGATAGACGGCCCGCGCCTCGACCTCCTTCAGAAGCTGGGAATCGTAGGGGGAACCTTCGAGGGAGGTAAAGAAACGCAGCGCGTACCAAATGGGGATTGTTTGTGAGGGAAACCACTTTCCGGGCCATCCACCGCTCACTTGCTGGTTTCGCAGCAGATAATCGCGGCAGAGAGTAATTTCCTCCGCATAACGTTCAGGATCTATCCGCGTCAGCAACCATGCACAGAAGGCCGTTGCTGGGCAGTCCACGCCCCGCCAATAAGGCGCGCGCCCAGGCGCGTCGGCGGGAAGCGTGCCGAATCCCCCTTGTTCACGGTCAAAAAACACGTCGACGAGCCTACGGCAACTTTCCCGCAAACACGTTCTATGCCTGCCGGTCGACAGCAAACCCTCCATAACGAGGGCACTATCCAAAGATGTAACGCCATAATCCCTCTGATAGCCCCATAAACCGTCGACGGCCTCTTCCAGCAGATAACGCTCGGTTTCCCACGATTCTCCTTCGAGGAAAGACGTCTCGCCCTTTCCGGCCTTTTCTGCTTGAAGCAGAAGGCCATAATAAGCCACTGTACCATCGCGGAAAGTTTCGGTGAGTTGAGGGCCATTGCCGCCCATGCGGAGAACCGTGGTCTCGGCTAGAGGCATACGGCCAAAATCCACCGAAATCGGGCCGAAATCGTCTTTCAGGCAAAAAGCCGCCGCCCTGCGACCCGACGCTATCGCGGGCCACATGCCGTAAGGCAGCGCCGCGCCGTCCCACTCTGTATAATCCCCGGCCAAGACGACTCCTGGCATGGGACAAAGCCATGTCGCGGAAAAACCGCGATAAGTCGACTCCTCGATAATGGGGCCGACTTCCGCCCAGCGCCGCGATTCCAGCAGAGAACAGTTCTTGACGGTAAATTCACCGACACTTGTCGCTTGCAGTTCCTCAATCATCATCCGCGTCAAATCCGCGTCGCTCATGCCTTCAGATGCCGCCATGCTTTCGCCCACAATGTAGCCTGTGACGACGACTTCGTTTTCGTTAGAAACGCCAGAAACGCCTGGAAGCTGATGGAAAATAAAGGTGTTGAAATGGCCCTGAGTGGAAACCAGATAGGACAATGCGCGCCGATTTTCGACACGACAGTGGAGAACGACGGCGATTCCTCCACCGTAGCGGACGCGGCCGAGAAAATCGGAGGAGACGTTTTTGAATTCACTACATAATTTTTTAGCCTCAGTCGCTGGGACTGCTAGGATAATCTTTTGCGCGACGGCTTCTTCTTTCGCGCCGTTTCCGTTACGCCACAGAACTTTAACGGACTTGGAGCTTTGCCCTCCCACCGAAAGACCTCGCTCAAGAGCCTCGGATTCTTGAGAATCTTTTTTGGGGACTAACTCGTACACGCGGCAAGCCGTTCGGATTTCTGCCCCGCCGCTCGCGGCTGTTAGGTTTGCGGCCATAGCCTGAATCATCGCTCCGTTTCCTCGCTGGAAATAATCTGCCCTGTGACGGAGGAGACAATCCCTGCGGCGGGTCGGAACAGCCTCGGTGGGTGTTCCGGGGTGGATGACGCGAAAGAAAGCCTTCATCGCCGCCCCCAGGTCTTCACCGATCATCGCCTCCTGTGGATTCGGCGAGGCGAGGAAAGACGATAGGCAGATCTGTTGCCGCGGCGCCGAGTTCAGCGAGCGAACGCAATCGACCACCGAGTCGCCGGTATGGAGCCGTCCCCGGTGAAACAAACCCACGGGATTATCGTTCTCGTAGTGAGAACCCGCGTCCACGGGAAAGTCAAACCATTTGGGATTGAAAGCGAAAATCGACCCCGTTTCGTAAACGATTCTATCCCGTTTCCCCGTGCGCACTTTACCGCCCAAACGGCCATCCGCTTCCAAGAGCAAAACTTTTTTTCTGGGTTTTCCCGTTTTCACGTTCAAAGAAACTTCGCAGGCGGCGGACAAACCCGCCAATCCGCCTCCCACGATGATCACGTCGTACTGCTCGTATTGTCGCGTCATGTCTCCGTCACCTCCGTCATTGAATATTCCACGCTTGCCTCGCTTGCTTATCGGCGTCGGGTGACACACCCAGAATCGCGTTCCGCGGATTGAACAAGCTCAAAGCTAGACCAGGGCGGCTAACGGCGAGGTAAGCCTTTGCTTGCGTCAAAGTCCCCCGCGACAACGTGAGCTTCAGGTGGTGAATTTTCCTATAGGTATTGAGATAAACGACGCCGCCGGTGATGCGCTTGCGCAGAGGTGACGCAGTGATCCCGACGTAATCCTTCACGCCCTGCGCCTTTTCAGGCAAGCAGAGTCCCGCGCGCGTCAGTGCCTCAAGCAGCGGATGCCATTGCTTAGGGTCATCATCGAGCCATTCCTCGTAACACTCTACGCCAAAGACGTCGTCAACGCCTTCTTCCATCAGGTTGAAGCCGAAATTCAGATCACGGCAGAGCGGGAAAACGACTTCGAAGATCTTCCTCAACGATTCGATTTCGGCGGCGCCGGCCTCGGCCGTTCTAGTAGCGGACCGTAGTCTTGCGAGCCAAGTCAGAATTTTCCCTATGTCCATTCCTGCCTTCGACACGACTTTATCCACGCACAGCCTCATTCCAACGTCGTCCGCCCGGTCCAGCATGAAACCAATCTGAAAAATCCTCGCTCCCTCAGGCAGGTCGTCGAAAAATTTTCGTAGCGCGCGCGCCTGGGAAGCGGGACGCTCGAACAGGGACATGAGCTCCCCGATCAGATCAAAGGTTCTCTCGTTGGACGTTTTCGGTTCGGGGCCGAAGAAAATATTGGGTTGCCGCAAAACCCTTTCCGCGTCCGCTCCAGCCAAATCCATTTCCAGCCAAAGGTTGTGGATATCGCGGTTCCATGGGTGGTCGAGATTGAGCCAATTCCGGGCGAGAACTCGAAGATTTTTCCAGACAGGATAGACCTCGCACAGTTCGTCGATGGCAGAAGAGATTTCACCAGCAAGAAGAGCAGGACCGCAAGCCTCCTTCTTGATTTCAAACAAGATGTCGGAAAGGGGCTCCGGTTCGCCGAGACGGCACTCGAAACCCCAGAAGCTGGACAACTGTATCGGAAGGCGCGCGGCGACGCAGCGCATTTGCGCCCGGCATTCCTCTCCGAACAGACTTTCCGGCAGGGACGGCTCAATGTCATCCAAGACGTCGGTCAACGAAGGGACCGACGTCATAGCGGGCGCAACACGATTCGCGGGGCAATTCATTCATAAAGCCCTCATTTTAATATACGTGATGGACTTCTGAGCCCCTCACCATCTTGGACTAGAGAAAATCCCACTTTCTTTGTTTCCGTTTTTACCAACGAGAGAGAGCCTTACCAATGGATATAATCACTGCTCCCCCGACGGCGGCACCAACGACAAGGGCAGCGGTCGATGTAACGATGCCACCCGCCACTTTTTCTAGTTCTTCTTCACTTAATTCGTCTTTCTTGTCCACTCCTACTTCCTTTGTCAGAGCTTCCGCGTCTTCTTTGGAGAACTCCAGGCCCAACGTTTTCGCATAGGTAATCTGACCGTCTAGATCTCCTATGCCGATTTCTTTCGCCTTTTTGCGGACTTCCTCATTCTCTA
>JAIRYN010000035.1 GCA_031267575.1 Synergistaceae bacterium
AGAAGTTCGGGGTCGTCCACCTGGTCCGTCTTGTTCATGAACACCACCAGAGCGGGAACGTTGACCTGGCGGGCCAGCAACACGTGCTCGCGGGTCTGGGGCATGGGGCCGTCAGCCGCACTTACCACCAGGATCGCACCGTCCATTTGAGCCGCGCCCGTGATCATGTTCTTGATGTAGTCTGCGTGGCCGGGGCAATCAATATGGGCGTAATGACGCTTATCCGTCTGGTACTCCACGTGGGCGATGTTGATCGTGATCCCACGCTCACGCTCCTCCGGGGCCTTGTCGATCATATCGTAAGCCGTAAAATCCGCCAGCTTCTGCGTCGCGAGGCATTTCGTAATCGCCGCCGTCAACGTAGTTTTGCCGTGGTCGATATGCCCGATCGTGCCGATATTTAAATGCGGCTTGTTACGATCAAATTTTTCCTTCGCCATAACTTAATTTCCCTCCTGATAAATTTTTAGGGTTCGTCGTAGCTCGCCCTCTCAAGTTTTTTTATTTTTACTTTTTTAAGACTTTTTCCGCCACATCGGCGGGCGTCGGCTCGTAGTGGTCGAACTGCATCGTGTAGGTCGCCCGGCCCGACGTCTTGCTTCTGAGGTCGGTGGCATAGCCGAACATGCTGGCTAGTGGCACGAAAGCCCTGACGATACGGGCGTTCGATCGCATATCCATCCCCTCGATACGACCTCTTCGAGAAGAAAGGTCGCCAATGACGTCTCCCACATAGTCTTCAGGCGTTACGACCTCTACGGACATGATAGGCTCCATCAAAATCGGAGACGCTCTTCTCATCGCTTCCTTGAAACCTATGGAAGCCGCGATTTTAAACGCCATTTCCGAACTATCCACATCGTGATAACTGCCGTCTACCAGCGATACCCGAATGCCGATAACCGGATACCCTCCCAGGATCCCGCTCTGGATGGCCTCATCGAGGCCCTTTTGGGCTGCCACGATGTACTCTTTGGGGACGACTCCGCCCACGATCTTATCCTCGAACTCGTAGCCCTTACCCTCCGGCAGCGGTTCGATGTTGAAAACCACGTGCCCGTACTGGCCGCGGCCGCCCGACTGGCGAATGTACTTACCCTCCGCCGAGGATGCCTTCTGAA
This sequence comes from Synergistaceae bacterium, assembly GCA_031267575.1. Lineage (NCBI taxonomy): Bacteria > Thermotogati > Synergistota > Synergistia > Synergistales > Synergistaceae > Synergistaceae bacterium. The sequence continues at coordinate 1,122 of JAIRYN010000035.1, forward strand.
TCGCCTCGCGGTAGGCAACCTGAGGCCGACCAACTTTCACATCCACCCCGAACTCTCTCTTGAGCCGGTCCACGATAATCTCCAAGTGCAGCTCGCCCATGCCCGAAATGATCGTCTGACCACTTTCCTCATCCGTGCGGACACGGAAAGTCGGGTCCTCGTCGGCCAGGGCAACCAGACCTTTTGATAGCTTCATTTTGTCTCCCTGAGTGGCGGGCTCCACGGAAAGAGAGATGACGGACTCCGGAAACTCCACGCTTTCGAGAACAATGGAGTTGCTTTCGAGGCAAAGGGTATCCCCCGTCTTGGTGTTTTTCAAGCTCGGCACCGCCACGATCATCCCCGCCTCCATGACTTCGATATCCTCGCGCTTGTTGGAGTGCATTCGCATGATGCGGCCGACGCGTTCTCTCTGACTGGAACTGGCGTTGTAGACCGTACTGCCTTTTTCCAAAGTGCCGGAGTAGACGCGCAAGAAGATCAGCTTACCCAGGAAGGAATCCACTGCCACCTTGAAGGCCAGGGCCGTGAAAGGTTCCTTGGGATCGCCGTGACGTTCTACAACCGCCTCCGGGTCGTCGGGGCGAACCCCCTTGATGGCGGGCAGATCCACCGGAGAGGGCAGGAAATCCACCACTGCGTCGAGAAGCAGCTCTACTCCCTTGTTTTTGAAGGCGGAGCCGCAGAGGACCGGCACCAACTTGAGCGCGATCGTCGCCTCCCGAAGAACCCTGCGGATCAAGTCGCCTCCGATTTCCTTGCCTTCGAGGTAGAGAGTCATGATATCATCGCTGAAATCCGAAACGCCTTCTACAAGGATGTCCCGCGCCGCTTTGGCCGCGTCACCCATTTTTGCGGGAATCGGCGCTATGATGGGCGACTGTCCCAACTCGCCGCTAAACATCACGGCCTTTTGATCGATCAGGTCCACTACTCCCGCAAAATCTTCCTCCGCGCCGATCGGAATTTGAATGGGTACAGCGTTGGCTCCCAGCCTTTCCTTCATCGCCCCCACGACCGCCTCGAAATCCGCGCCAATGCGGTCCATTTTGTTGATGAACGCGATACGCGGAACGTGGTACTTGTCCGCTTGACGCCAAACGGTCTCTGACTGGGGTTCTACTCCTCCTACGGCGCAGAAGACGGAAACAGCCCCGTCCAATACGCGGAGAGAACGTTCTACCTCCACTGTAAAGTCCACGTGGCCGGGCGTATCAATTAAATTAATCGTATGATCCTTCCAAACGCACGTCGTAGCGGCGGAGGTGATCGTGATACCCCGCTCTTTCTCCTGTTCCATCCAGTCCATCGTGGCTGCGCCCTCGTGGACCTCGCCGACTTTGTAATTACGCCCCGTATAATAGAGAATACGCTCGCTGGTCGTCGTCTTACCGGCGTCGATATGAGCCGCTATGCCTATGTTTCTCAGTTTCGTGATTTCCAAAAAAAAAGCACCCACCCAATCAGAATACGTATTTCAAACTTTTCCGACAAAAACCCGTTCGGCGCTCCAGGTATGAGGTATACTGAGGTATACTTACGGGTTTACCAGCGATAATGCGCGAACGCTCGGTTGGCCTCCGCCATCTTGTGTGTGTCCTCGCGTTTTTTAATGGAGCTGCCCTCGTTCTTGTAGGCATCCATTAATTCGCGCATCAGACGTTCTGACATAGGCATCCCCTTTTTGGAGCGGGCGTAAGACAAAATCCAACGGATGGAAAGAAGCTGTCCCCTCTCCGGCGTGACTTCCACCGGCACTTGATATGTAGCTCCCCCTACGCGGCGCGGACGAACCTCAATCTGGGGCGCGACGTTGCCCATAGCTTTTTCAAACACTTCAAAGGGTTCCGCGCTTAGTTTTTCCGCGGCTTTATCCAAGGCATCGTAGAGGATTTTCTCGGCAATGCTCTTTTTGCCGCCTTTCATCAGGCTCGCGATAAACTTCGCCACCGCGGGATTTCCAAACCGCGTATCCGGTATGACATCTCGCTTTCTCACATGACCTTTACGAGGCATGATAACTTCCTCCTTAAATCGGCTTTTCTAAATCAGCTTTTTTTGGGTTTACGCGCGCCGTACTTCGAGCGGCTGCGTTTCCTGTTCTCCACTCCGCCGCAGTCGAATGTGCCACGAACGATGTGGTAACGCACGCCGGGAAGGTCCTTCACGCGTCCCCCGCGGACAAGAACCACGGAGTGCTCTTGCAAGTTATGCCCAATCCCCGGAATATAAGACGTGACCTCGATTCCGTTGGTCAGGCGCACACGGGCTACTTTTCTTAAAGCCGAGTTGGGCTTTTTGGGCGTTACGGTGTAGACCCTCGTGCACACCCCTCTTCTCGCAGGGTTTCCCTGCAATGCCGGAGAGTCGCTTTTAGCTCGCTTCTCCGCGCGTCCTTGACGAACAAGCTGATTGATTGTCGGCACAAAATCTCCTCCTTAAATAAAATAAATAAAATAAATAAAAAATAAAATAAATTTTCTATAGAATCAGCGGTTTCGTATTGCCTAATTTTTCCCCAAATTTTCCCATTTTTAACAACCCTGCCACGGCGGCCGGCCTATCGATGGCGCAAGCGCGGCCCAGCTTCAGCTTGAAATCGACGTTTTCCGTCTCTATACCCAATCTCTTGGCATCTTCCGCCAATCCCGCCAAAACTTTGGTGTCACCGTCTAGGGCAATAAAAATCTTTCTCAAACATCCCTTGCTCATCGCCCGGCGGACTTCTCGCTCACCCACAACTCTTTCCGAAACGGCAAGTTCACTTAAAGGCATAACAATACCCCCTGTGTACAAGACACAAAAGAAATATTATCAAAGTATATCCTTATTTGTCAAGTTGAAATAGAGCTCGTTTTTAGCACTTTCGCTAGTTGGGGGTAAAAAGTCAGGGAAACGGGTTCTCCTTCCCTCCATATTTTCTTCATGTCGGGGTTGTCGATTTGCACCAACACGTCGCCCCGGTCGCTGGCTACCCAGGACTCCACACTATGTCCCAGGTAGACATTGGCCCTAATGACACCATCCTCTATCCCCTCACCGGGCGCGCCCAGAGAAAGCGACTCCGGGCGGCACATCACTAGGGCCTCATCTCCGTTTTTCAGCCCTTTTGACCACCTGGGCACGTCGAAACGCCGAATTCCGACCACCACATCGCAGAGAAGTTGGGAGGTAGACCGCACCGTGCAGGGAAAGAAGGCCACCTTGCCCACAAATCCCGCCACGAAGGTGTCCACAGGGTCTCGGTAAATTTCGCTGGGTGTCCCCACCTGAACGATCCTTCCCTTGTTCATGACGATGACGCGGTCCGACAGGCTCATGGCCTCGACCCGGTCGTGGGTGACGTAGATAGCGGTGATCGACAGCGACCTTTGCAACCCGCGAATCTCCACGCGCATTTGTTCTCTCAGCAATACGTCGAGGTTCGACAGAGGCTCGTCCAACAGCAGCACCGAGGGCTCTATGATCAGGGCGCGGGCTAAAGCGACTCGTTGCTGCTGGCCTCCAGAAAGCCGCGATGGGAGGCGTTTATCCAGACCCGCGAGGTCGACCATCTCCAGAAAGCGCGTGACCTTTTTTTTGATGAGCATCCGGGGAACTTTACGCAATTCCAGCCCGTAGGCCACGTTATCGAAGACATTCATGTGGGGAAAGAGCCCGTAACTCTGGAATACCATTGCCGTGTCGCGCTTGTTCGGTGGAACGCGAGTGACGTCCGCTTTTCCGATGTAGACGCGTCCCGACGTAGGGAACTCGAAACCCGACAGCATTCTCAGCACGGTGGTTTTGCCGCAGCCCGAAGGTCCCAGCAGCGTCACCAGCTCTCCCGGCGCAATCTCGAAGGACGCGCCGTCAACAGCTAGCGTTTGTTGTCCCGACTGCGGATCTTTGAATATTTTCGTGACGTTTTCTAAGCGCACAGATTGGGACCCCATTGACACCTACCTCTTTATTCGTATTTATTCGTAATGATCTTTACGTTTCTCAGCGAGCTTGACGCCCTTGGCCGAGGCCAGTATGTGGAGGCGATTAACGCCGTTGACGAAGGCTTTCACAGCGGACTCGATGACGTCCGTGCTAACGCCCCGCCCTGGAGCAGAGACCTCCCCGGACCGCAATACCACTGACGTTTCCCCCAAGGAATCCGAGCGGTCGCTGGTCGCCTTGATGTTGAAACTGAGCAGTTCGGCCTCCAAGTCGATAGCTCGCCGGATCGCGCGATAAGCGGCGTCGATGGGGCCATTGCCGGTCGCGGCGTCGCTGATGTCGCCCTTTCCGTTGCTCAATGTGATGACGGCCAGGGCCGGGCCGTCGCCGGTTTTCGTGGAACAATGTTTGAGATTATACAGATTTTCGACAGAGGTCAACAAAATCTCATCGGTGATCAGGGCGGCGAGGTCGTCATCGGAGACACTTTTTTTACTATCGCAGAGTTTTTTGAAAAGCACAAACGCTTTTTCGAGCTGTTCGGGCTTCAGAGCGTAGCCGAGTTGCTCGATATGATGGTAAAAGGCATGGCGGCCGGAGTGTTTGCCCAACACCAATTCGGTTCCCGATACGCCCACGTCCTCAGGCTTCATGATCTCGTATGTGAGGGGGTTTGCCATGACGCCATGCTGATGGATACCCGCCTGGTGGGCAAAGGCATTAGCGCCGACGATGGCTTTATTGGGGGGAACATGTATTCCCGAAAGGCGAGAGACCAGAGCGCTGGTCGCGTGAAGTTTCGTGGTGTTCAACCCCACGGTAGGGCCATATTGGTCGGAACGCGTTTTCAACACCATGACGATTTCCTCAAGGGAGGCGTTTCCGGCCCGTTCTCCCAGCCCATTGATCGTGCACTCGATCTGGCGAGCTCCCGCGCGGACCGCCGCCAGGGAATTGGCCACGGCAAGCCCAAGGTCATTGTGGCAGTGGACGGAATAGATCACGTTTTCTGAAGCGCCAACGCCTTCGATGACTGCTCGGCAGAATTGATAGAACTCCTCAGGTGTCGCGTAGCCGACGGTGTCGGGAATGTTGAGGGTGGTGGCTCCGGCGGCTAAGGCCGTCTTGAATGCCTTGATCAAGAAAGGCATCTCCGACCGACTGGCGTCTTCGGCGGAAAATTCCACGTCCTCGACCAGTTCTCGGGCCAGGGAAACGCTGAACTGGATCTCTTTCAAAACCTCTTCGGGTGTCATTCGGAGTTTATGCTTCATATGGATGGGGCTTGTGGCGAGGAAGATGTGGATGCGGTGTCGTGGAGCGCCTTTCACGGCGTTGTGGCACGCGCGGATGTCTTCTTCTTTCGTGCGGGCAAGTCCGGCAATGATAGGTCCCGGAACCTCCCGCGCGATGGACTCCACGCAGGCGAAGTCTCCCGGTGAGGCCGCGGGGAAGCCCGCCTCGATAACGTCGACCCCCAATCTAGCCAATTGGCGGGCGATTTGCAGTTTTTCGGCCACGTTCAGATTTCCCCCTGCCGCTTGCTCCCCATCGCGCAGTGTGGTGTCAAAAATACGAATTTTCTCCTGTGTTCCAACCATTTGTGTGCCAATCATTACGATCAGAGCCCCTTTTTTAAATAAAATTTAAATAAAATTTAAATAAAATTAAGAGGAACCCGAATATCTCGGATTCCTCGTTTTTCGTTGTGTCTTCCGCTTTGCGACTTTGTTGAACGTCAAAAAAGCGCCGATCCAAAGAAAAGGGAATCCGCGTGTGCACAAAGTCCGAGGAGGAGAAGATCAAAATTTGACATATTGACGCTTCTATTGCTATTCCATTGCTTTGCCACGCTCATCTCTTCCGATCCTTTCATGTCCGATCCTTTCATGGTTTTCGTCGCTTCATTATTACGTTAAACGAGAAACTTGTAATATTCTAAGAGGAAGTGGGAAACCTGTCAAGGTATAACGCGGATTTAAAACAGGACAAACGCGTCAGGGTTTTTAAGAGATCTTGCAAATATAGTTTTTGCTTATTTTAGCTAAACGCTTACAGATAAGGGATGAAATTAGTCATAGCAACAATTTATAATCTAACGCATTTGCCCTGCGCGGATTCAAATCCCCTATTGATAAACGCCCAATCCTATGCTATAAAATTTCACCAAGAGAGAGTTATAGATGATTCCGTGTATGTGAAATATTTTTTGAGGTCTATCAGAAATAAGTTTTTAAGTTTTATGCAAACAAGATATGGCTTATCAACGCGAGATGCGGGGCAGAACACGACCGGGATATTAATGCGGCTGTAAATATTCTCAGAGTGGGGGCATCCACTCTGAGGAGAAGACGTAAGACCGGTTTCAGTAGGCTGTCTTTGTCGATCTTAGAATCCCATGACTTTAGTCGTGGGAGTATGTCAAGAGTGGGTTTGATTCCGCTCAGAGGAGGTTTTTTCATGTGGAAAGAAACGTATCGTCTGGGTGTAGAAACAATCGATAAGCAGCACCAGCAGCTTTTTAGTATGGTGGACGACCTGGTTGCGGTGATTGACGACAGCGAACACGTAGATTACAAAAAAAAGTGTGCCGACGTCGTCAATTTTTTGTACGACTACACGGTGCGACACTTCCAGTTCGAGGAAGAATACCAAGCCTCAATTGGCTACAAGGACATTGACGCGCACAAGTTGCAACACAAGAGATTTATCGTGACAGTCCAGAATTTCGCGAAAAGAATGTACTACTCGCAATACGACATGCAGGTTGTGAAGGCCTTCTGCGGGTCGTTGGTTGCGTGGCTGAACTACCACGTGGCCGACACCGATCAGAAAATTGTGGGCAAAAACCTCTCGAAGGATCAAGAATCCTTGGTCACCTGTCTGGGAAGTTTTTCCTCCGGCACGTTCAACGTGGTTGAGACCATGCTGAACCTGAACGCGAAGGAGATCGACAAGACGATGTCCCCGAAAAGGAGTTTCAAGGGAGACATTTCTTTTGAAGTAGGGTTTGTAGGAAATATTGTGGGTAAGGCCGTTTTTGTTTATTCCAACGACTTCGCGCGCTCGATGGTCCAGTCGCTCCTGGCGAAAGACATGCAGACGATCGATGAAATTGCCCGTTCCGCGATGGCGGAAATGTCGAACATCATCGGCGGAAAAGCCGCCGCCATGATGTCGGGCAATGGAAAGCCGTGCGATATTACGGCTCCCGTCGTACTCCCCGCTCAACGGGAAGTATGGGAAATCGAGGGCTTCTATATCCACACTCCAAAAGGAGAAATGCAGGTCCTGCTCAACGTCGAGTGAGAAGCTTGGGTGTAGTGAATAAAGTAAAAGATCTAAAGTGGGTGTAGTGAATAAAGTAAAAGACCTAAAGTTAGAATAGTGAAAAACGGTTTTTTCGGGTATTTAAAATACTTACGATTTACCCGTTATTTTGTTAAAACGCTATACTCGCTGCTCCTTCCGGAGGTGTTTCAGGATTTGCTCTTGTTCCTTTTGTTTGGAGCGGGTATTAATTATGACCGATGCTTCGTGGAATATTTCTTTGAGCTTTTTTGAGCTTTGCGAGATTTAGCTTTTTCTTTGGCTTTATAGTCAAAGCAATACTATGCGAGATGTATCTATATATTATTATAAGTGGGTTTTAATACGCTGAAAGGATCGGTTATGAAAAGATGGCAAGAACGACAAAGGCGATAGGCGGATCTAAATTTCCCCTAGCGATTCTTTTGCTTTGGGTGTTTTGCTGGGGCGTTTTTCACTTGGGGTCTGCCTGGGCGTTACCCTATTATCAGTTGCGGGACGTGAGCGGAGAACGCGACGGACATACCATCGCCGGTTCTCAGTGGTTCGCCACGGTTCTCGAAAACCGTTGGATCAATAGCGTCTGGAGCGCCGACTGGGATACCCACGGAGGCGAAGCGCCGGGTGTGCCGGTCGTAACGTCGGCGGACCTGATTCACGATTTTAGCAGCGTTTACCTGGAGGATCCTCTGCACGACACGACTCTGGGAGACGACGTCAGCTTCGACCCCATTCAGTCGATGTTCCTCGTCCTCAAAGAGGGGCAAGGGGAGCTGAAATTGAATTTTGGAAATAATTATGTCTACCATGGCCCTTATTCCCCGACGGGATCCCAGGACGTCATGGAGGACGTGCTATTGAGCGTCCCGGACTACAACACCAGGGTGGTTCCCGGAAGTCCAGAGTTGGTGAACAGTGGCGACTGGCTTCTCACGACTATGTCCTTTCAGGCGGACTTACCCGAGAGCTATGGCAGTTCCCTCGGTTACCTGACCTTCAGACAGTCCGCCAGCTTCGACTCAAACTTCACGGGCTATCGAGAGTCGATCAAAATCCCACTGGTGGTGGCGAACGTCTCCAACGGCTCAGCAGCAGAGCCAGGCAATGAGTTGTACTTCGACATGACGCTATTCTCCAGCAACGATGTACTGACTCGCCATAAATTCCGCTGGGGAGCCGATGAAAACGGGGAGCGCAACCTGGGAACTTTTTTCATGATACAGTCGAAGGACGTGGAACCTCTCCGTTACGAATTGGTGACGCGGATCACCAACCGGACGGGAACGCGCTATCGGAACCAGCGTTACGATACGCTGAACTCTATTTATCGGGATATTCCCCCTCTTCATTGGGCCTATGACCTAACTCCTGACCTTTACGGCTCTCTCCCGCCCGCCTTCCAGCTCGACCCTCAAAGTCAAATCGCGCCGGGGCTGACAACAGTATTCAGCAGTTCCATGGATATGGTCTACGGCTCCAGTGAATCCTTCCGGCTTTATCCCTACAGAGACCCTGCCGCGCCACGGGACTTGCGCCTCCTTTATCGTAAGGTGGGAGGGATGGTTCCCTATGGGGCGCCGATTTCACCGATCTCCGGTGACGTGCGCTGGTCGGTGACAGGCTTCGAGATGACATTTGCCGACGTGGCGCGAAACGAGGAAAACACCAAAGAGGAAATCGCCCAACACGCAGGGGGTACACCCACGATGCCGGCCACGGGTTATATCCTTTCTAATGCTGCGGTCACGAATCGCTACTTCAAAGCCGACGCGTTCAATTCTCTTATGATTTCCGCCGATGTTCCCAGCGTGACGGGATCGGACGACATAGCCTTATTGCCCGTCCAGATTCGTCTGCGGATCTCGCGGCGAGAATTGCCCATCGTCGACAGGTGGGAGGAATTGTCCAACGCAGACAGCGTGATCAACGCCTTCGCCAACATCTGCGCGGTGTGGGTGCGCTCACCTAACGCAGCGGAGCAAGACATGAACCTCTTCACCACCTTGAATAACCGGGGCTATAGCGTTGAAAGTTGCGTCCAAGCCTTCACCCACGAAGATTTTCTGTACTTGGACTTCATCGTTCTCATCGCCGACGCTGTCAGCCAGAACATAGGCAAGACAGCCTTCTGTCAAGTCGTGAAGGACGACGGCGTCCCTTACATTCTGATAGGGGATGGCAAGGTAGACGAGAGGTGGACTCTGGGGTTCTACGTGGACCGGACTGGAAGTGGTTCGATACTCGACTCGTCGACAACCCCCGATGAATCTTACGCGCCTTTCTCCAGCGAAGGCGGCTGTAACCAAGGAATAGGACTTGCTATCAGCTTCGCTGCTATGTGTTCCGCTACCATACGCTTTGTTCCGGTGTTTGTAGTGTTTATTCTGAAAAAGCTGCAGAGAAAGAATAGGTAAGAAACAGGTGATGGCCTTTTTTCTCAAAAAAACAGACGGAACTCCCATGAAGCGATATAATCCCTTAATGCGCCTTTGTCGTAGCACAGGTTATTCTTTAAGTGGCTTTCTCTGTGCCCTCAAGGAAGAACAGGCCTTCCAACTCGAAGCCCTAGTGTTGGCTGTTCTTTTGGGAGTACTGCTGTGGGCGAGGCTGTCCTTTTTGATGTCCACCACGCTCCTAGCTGGATGGCTGGTTGTCATGGCTTTCGAGTTGGTCAACAGCGCCGTGGAAAGGGCCTTTGATCTCATCGACAAAGAGCGCAATCCCCAAATCAAAGCGGGTAAAGATATGCTTTCCGCCGCCGTTTTCTTGTTAATAATGTTCAATCTCTTCTTGTGGGGAATGCTTTTGTGTGATTCTTTTGTAGTATAGTATATTACACTATGGCCTATAAGGACGAGCAGGGGATGATGGGGGGATGATGGATTGAATATCGTATTTCAATATATGACTTACCTGAAAGATTTGCCTTATTATCCTTACAGCGTCATCGGGGCGGCATTTTTGGTCTTAGTTTTGCTGCCTTTGATCCTCCTGATGTTTATGCGAAAACATTCCTCTTTCTCTTCTAACTCTTCTAAAAAACGTAGCCCTGGACGTGGCAGGACGATGGGAAATCCCGTTCGGGGAATGCCCATTGATGGCTTGTCTTTTCAGGGTGAAGTCGATATGGAGCTAATCAGAAAGATACAGAACTCCTCCGCGGACAAAACAACCGTTCTTCCAGTTACTCCAGTACCCTCGAAACCTCCCGTCGATCCGGCGGCAATCGAGGCCGCGGTAAAGGCATGTCAAGAGAAATTTCAAGAAACTTACATCGATATGTACCTGGGCTTGGGATTGATGTCCGATTTTGAACAGTTGCGGGCGGAGGTAGGCCGGCGTGTCGCGGACGGCAAGGAGACCTACCACGCGATTTCTGAACTCAAGATGACGCCAGAGGGCGTCATCTTGATGCAAATGGTTAGTGTCGCGGGTAATATTTTACAGAGCGGGGAACACCATATCGGCAAAGGTCTTTTGGGAATTTATGGACAGGAGTTGTTCAGCATCTATCGTTACGCTTTGATGACCATGCAAGAAAAAAACCTTGCCAGCCGCGCCGAGACTCAGAGTAAGCTGGATTTCATGGAACAGAAAATTCGAGAATTGGGCTAAATGTGATCCTCAAAAAAGTTGACGGAAAATAAAGTTGATGGAAGATGAGAATCGAGGACCGCCCACAACGAAAGGGCGGCCTTTTTTTAAAGCGGGTAAACGTTCAGGTTCAGATTCAGGTTCAGATTCAAGTTCAGATTCAGGTTCAGATTCAGGTTCAGATTCAAGTTCAGATTCAAGTTCAGATTCAAGTTCAGATTCAAGTTCAGATTCAGGTTCAGATTCAAGTGAAGAAGGCGGGGTTTCAATGCAGGAAACGAAAAACGCAGGGCGTAAGACGCCGAAGGCGCGGCTTCAAATGGAACGGCTTCAAAAGGGCGAATCTCTGCTCTTTCTCGATGGAGGGATGGGCACGCTGTTGGCCGAGCGAGGTTGGGCTCCCCCCATGCTTCCAGAGGAGATGAACATGGAGCGACCGGAAGTGGTGCGCG
>JAIRYN010000036.1 GCA_031267575.1 Synergistaceae bacterium
ACGCTTCAGAAAGAATTTTCCGACTCATAAAAAGACAGAACGACATTGAGTGCCCTCCCGTAAAAAACACTTTAGTTTGGTAAACGATGATGCAACCGTACCTAAAATCGTACATATGGAAAAAAAGGATTTTTGTATATGCAGTTATACAAACTTCTTTTGAGAACTTTTCGACTTCTTCTAAAAAAGTCTAACGCTATCTATCAATCAAAGAGCCAGATTTGCTTAGACTCAATGACAACCTTGCAAACTGAGATGGATTAAGTCTAAGCTAGACATAACTATTTATATATGTAAATACCAGGAATTTTTTATAGGTGTAGTGTTCCAATATTAAATTTGCTAGGCTTTTTAAGAAATTAGACCTATAATAGTGTGCCTTATCTGTTGCGCGCTATCAGTCTATTGTTTCTACCATATTATCGCTCAATTCCAGCTGAGGCATCTTCGAGCCTTTATTCATCTCCGGTAGATAGGCGACTGGCGTGCCTGAGGCAACCGGACGGGGGCGTATCCGGCGGTCACAGACCCAAAAGACGCCTCTATCCCGATTCGCCGCATGTTCGACTGGATCGAGAGAACGAATTTATCCTGATGCTCTGGCAGAAGGTGGTGTTCATGAAGGCGATCCTAAAGACGCTGAACATCGGTAAGTTGGCCGTCGCCGAACTCACGGACACGAAAACCGATTTTCCGAATAGGCTCGAAGACTTGGTTGTGATACGCAGTTTACGATAAAGTGATGAGAAAGCCAACGGCTTCAACCGTTGGATGAGAATCGCAACGCCGCCAACGGCGGCGTTTGTTTTGTATTTGGTTTCTTGCCATATATCTACTTTCATGTTAAACTCCTTTTATGGCTTATCAATCAATCGGGATATCAATGCGGCTGTAAATATTCTCAGAGTGGGGGCATCCACTCTTAAAGGAGAAGATGTAAGACCGGTTTCAGTCGGCTGTCTTTGTCGATCTTAGAATCCCACAGCTTTAGTCGTGGGAATATGTCAAGGCCACGGAAGCCGCGAACAGCCAAGAAATGCTGGCACGCGCGGGATTTTACAATTGTGACCAATTGTGACCAATCGGGTGCAAAGTTTTTTGATAGAATCAGACTCCGAGACAGACGAAGACTTTTGGGCCCGGAGTCCGAGGAAATCCCGGACGCCGCCCCGGAAACATCTTCCGAAGAATAGCTGTTTGTTTGGTGCGTGCCGATACGGGAACGTCGGTCACCGAGTGGCTGACGTTCCCCGTTGTTGATCTGCCGGAATGGCGCGAAATCGTAGCTGATGAGCAGGAACTGATGGAGCGGGAGTTGGTGAAGAGAAGAAAGCAAAGATAGAGACAGCCTGCTTATTTAAAAAGCCGCGAGAAAACCCATCCAAGCAAAAAATCGGTTGCGCTGAATCCTGCTATTTTCTTGGGAGTGCTGTCGATTCCATTCGCTATGTTATATTTAACTTTTTCTTTGGCCTCTTTGTCCCATTTTCGAAAAAGTATTGTCACAAACAAGAAGATTCCGAGTGTAATCCAAAATCCAAGGGTTTTGTAGAGGGCATAGAGCAGAATGGCCTCTATAATCCTGACAATAATACATAGACCAGTGTTATAGATAATCTCAAGCATTAACATTTCATCATCTGCTACTGAAAACCTACACAAAAGTGAAATAGTCCAGATTTTTCCTTCTTCATCCTTCCCTCTTTCGCTAAAGCTACTCAAGTTTGTTCGGAAGTCCAAAGGCTTAAATTCCCGTGTAGCCCACGGTACATAGCTTTACACTATTTTATAGTGTTTACAACACTTTAGGTTCATAGCCGCGTTCAAATCGCGGTCTATTTTTAACCCGCATTCTTGGTAGATATAGACACGATCACCGAGCTTCAAATCCTTGCTTCAAATCCTTCTTTATAACCCCACTTTATAACCCCACAATTCGGGCACATCTTCGATGAGAGAAAAAAGATGAGGTCAAAAATCGGTCAGCAGCTCGAAGCTCTATGTTGTGCCTCTTGCATTTCTCAGGCAGCTTTGTTTGAAAACAATAAAAAGTCTGTTCCGCTATAGCCTTTGAGAGACGCTTATTTCTCACCATGCCAAAAACATTGAGGTCCTCGATTGAGATATAGGCTGGCTTGGTTATCAGCAACACACAGACTATTTTTTTGATATAGTCTTTTCTTACACAATCAAGTCTGTAGTAGGCTTTCTGGACTTTGATACGCTGTTTGTCTAGGTTCACAAATTTTACAGTAGCAGGTTTCACCTTCTTTCTATAATTAATTTTTTTCTTTCTATAATTAATTTTTCGAAAAAATTTACATTACTCTCGTTTCAGCCTGCGTTTTAATTTCTTAACTCTGGACGCTTTGTTTATATTGCTAAAAACATGATGGTTAGAAATGCTAGCTGTTTCTTTAATACCTAAATCAACACCTATTCCATCGGAATCAGGCTCTATTGAAGTTCAGACAGGCTCTTCTATACGGCAAGACACAAACATCGATAGTCCGGTGTATCTTTTCAATCTGCTCAGGCACTAGCTGCTCAGGCACTAGCTACTCAGGCACTGGATCTATTTCTGTCTTGTAAGCTAGAATCATGTTCCAGCGCCTCCTTTAAAAATTTTTTGTAGTTTCGTAACCCACATAATCTTGAACTAAAACAATGAACTATCGTCATTAAATCCTGGATCATTTCTTGCTCTGGACTCAATTCCTTGCTGTCCAAAATTTTTAGCTCACAAAAATGATCTTTAATAAAGTGCTCAAACCACTCGAAACCGAAACGTACTAGCCTATCCTTGTGAGCGATAATCAGCAGGCGGATTTGCTGTTTTTCTACGTCTTCCATCAGTTGAAGAAATTTTGGACGCTTAAAATCTAGACCACCACCAACTTCGCAAATAAACTCAACATCTCGTAGCCCCAATTCGCTGCAATATTGTTCAATAACTGTTTGCTGGTTTCTTAAGTCAGGCTTCTGAACTTGGCTAGAAACCCGGCAATACGCAACGACTCTGACACGAGAATCCTCTGACTTCAAGCACAGAAAATCTTTTAATTGGTTCTCGGTATAAATCCTCCGATTTGTTTTACTTCGTGAAGTGGGTTTTAATTTATCCTCCCTGTCCCACTTCTGTAGAGTTTTTACTTTGACGCCAAGAAATTCTGCCGCTTGCCTCGAACTATATATCTTATCCATAACATTATATTACATCTTATATCCTAATTAGTAAAGCTAGAAGCGACCTCCTTTCGAATGACTTATATTAGGAATATTTAAGAAGCAGAACATCACTTTCCAGTGAAGTGTAAACACGAAAATACGTTCTAATCAAGAATTTCAATTTTTGACAACTACTTCCTTTTTTGACAACTACTTCCTTGACATAACGCGTCTTCGTAGGTCTTCTTTACCCCCTCTTCCAATTCCACTTGGTGTGTCCACCCCATTCCTTGGAGCATAGAGACATCCAGCAATTTTCTCGGCGTTCCGTCAGGTTTGGAGGAATCCCAGGTGATATCGCCTTCGTATCCGACGATTTGCGCGATCTTTTTAGCTAGCTCTTTGATCGTCAAATCCGTACCCGTGCCGATATTGACAATCTGGGGGCACTCCTGGCGCTCCATGAGGAAGAGGCACGCATCCGCCATATCGTCCACGTAGAGAAACTCCCTTCGAGGCGTTCCCGTTCCCCAGAGCTGGACGGCGGGAGCATGAGTGGCCTTAGCCTCGTGAAACTTGCAAATCATCGCTGGAAGAACATGAGAGTTTTCCAGGTCGAAGTTGTCACCGGGACCGTAGAGGTTCGTCGGCATGACGGATATGAAGTTCGCTCCGTACTGGCGGTTGTAGGACTGACACAATTTAATGCCCGCGATTTTGGCGATGGCGTAGGGCTCATTAGTGGGTTCGAGTTCTCCGGTCAACAGCACCGTCTCGCTCATCGGCTGGGGAGCCAGGCGTGGATAGATACAGGAGCTGCCCAAAAATAACAATTTTCGGACCCCCGTTCGATAAGACTCGTGAATCACGTTGGCCTCAATGATCAAATTGTCGTAAATAAAATCCGCCGGGTAGGCGCTGTTGGCGTGAATACCGCCGACTTTCGCGGCAGCCAGAAAGACGTAGTCCGGTCGTTCCAACTCGAAGAAATCGCGCGTCGCAGCCTGGTCTCGAAGGTCTAACTCGACACTGGTTCTAAAAACGAAATTGTGATATCCTGCCTGTTTCAAACGTCGAACCAAGGCGCTCCCTACAAGACCCCGGTGTCCGGCGACGTAGATTTTGGCGTTGATTTCCATTCGTATCCATCTCCTCGGTTTTTTCTATCGCTTTCTAATCTTCTTCCAAAGGATAACAGATCTCGTAACCAGCGTCACGAACGAGGGTGTTCTTTTTGAAAAGCTCCAGGTCATGCCGCACCATCCGTTGCGCCAACCCTTCGAAAGAGACTTTCCGCTTCCAACCTAACAGGCGCTCCGCCTTCGAGGGGTCGCCTAAAAGCAAGTCTACCTCCGTCGGCCGGAAGTAACGGGAGTCCACCTCGACGAGAGAGCGCCCGGTGTGGACGTCAATGCCCTTTTCATCAAGCCCATCTCCGCGCCATTCTAGTTCGATTCCCGCCTCTCGAAAGGCCAGGGTGGCGAACTCGCGCACCGAATGGGTTTCGCCCGTTGCGATCACGAAGTCGTCGGGCTTTTCGTGCCGCAACACGAGCCACATGGCCTCGACGTAGTCCTCCGCGTGACCCCAATCGCGTTTGGCGCTCAAGTTCCCCAGCCATGTTTTCTCCTGGAGCCCCAGAGCGATGCGGGCCGCCGCGCGCGTAATCTTTCGAGTCACGAAGGTCTCTCCCCGAAGCTCCGACTCGTGGTTGAAGAGAATGCCGTTGGACGCGAATAGTCCGTAGGCTTCGCGATAGTTCACCGTGATCCAGTAGGCGTACAGCTTGGCCGCGGCGTAGGGACTGCGGGGATAGAAAGGGGTCGTTTCCTTTTGGGGCGTTTCCTGGACCTTCCCGTAGAGTTCGCTGGTCGAGGCTTGGTAAAAGCGGGTTCGCTTTTCGAGCCCCAGAATACGCAACGCCTCCAAAATACGCAACGTCCCCACCGCGTCCGAGTTGGCCGTGTATTCGGGCGTCTCGAAGGAGACCTTCACGTGACTTTGAGCCGCCAAGTTGTAGATCTCATCGGGCTGTACTTGTTGGATGATCCGTATCAGATTACTGGAGTCGGTAAGGTCTCCATAGTGGAGAATCAGTTTCGGATCATCTTCATGCAGGTCCTCATAAAGACGATCGATACGCGCCGTGTTGAAAAGCGAACTACGCCGCTTGATTCCATGGACGCGATAGCCTTTTTTCAAAAGGAACGAGGTCAGGTAAGCCCCATCCTGCCCAGTAACGCCGGTGATTAACGCCGTGTTCATCAATAACGAGCCTCCCATTTTCGCGTTTTATCGTACATCTCCGCTAGTCCCGCCTCCAGGGAGTAAAATGGCGTGTAGCCCAAAAGAGAACGCGCTCGCTGGATAGAGGCCGCGGAATGCGTGATATCGCCAGCGCGAGGCGCCTCGTGAACGAGAGAACACTTTGAATCTGGAGCCACCTTGCGCTTCAGCAACTCAAAAAGTTCGTTCAGCGTGACGCTTTCGCCACAGGCAATATTGTAGACCTTGCCCACCGCTTGTCTATTTTCGACCGTAGCCGCCAAAATATTAGCCTGCGCGACGTTCTTGACATAGCAAAAATCTCGCGTGTTTTCCCCGTCGCCGTAGATTGTCACAGGCAGGTCCCGTTCCAGCGCGTACAACCATCGTGGGATCACCGCCGCGTAAGGGCCGTTGGGGTCTTGTCGTGGGCCGAACACGTTAAAGTAACGTAGTCCCACGCATTCGAGCCCATAAATACTTCCCCAGGTCTCGGCGTAGAACTCGTCGATTCTTTTCGTGACGGCGTAGGGAGACAAAACGTCGTTTGCGGCCGCCGCTTCCTCTCGAAGCGGTAAATTCGGTTCGTTGCCGTAGACGGCGCTAGAGGAGGCGTAGATGAGACGCCGGGCGTTACGCTTCTTGGCCGCCTGCAACACGTTAAAAAAACCTTCGACGTTATTGGCGTGGGCGGCGGTGGGGTTGGCTACGGAAGCCGGGACGGAGACGAACGCCGCGTGATGCAGAATGAAATCAATCCCCTCACAAGCTGAGTCGCAGAGTTTTTTATCCCGAATGTCTCCGCGGATAAACTCGAAGTGCGCGCCCTCGCTCATTTGGGTTTGGACGGCTTCGACGTTGCGCTCGAACCCTGAACTGAAATTGTCCAGTCCCACAACAGCCTGTCCGATGGACAAGAGCGCCTCCACCAAGTGAGAACCGATAAAACCGGCCGCTCCCGTCACCAGCCAGCGATATTTTTTTCCCGCTTTCCCCGCGGCGGCGTTCGCTATGAAAGCGTCGTGAGATTTTTCCCTCATGTTCGTTTCCTCGCTTCTTCCGTTCATCAAATCTCAAATCTTAATTATCAAATCTTAATTCTCAAAAAGCCGAGTGTCGCCATTTTCGCGATAAGAGCGCAAAGCTGCCTCCGCCGAAACGATACCCTTTAGGAGGGATCGAACGTCACAACTGCGCGCACGGAACAACAGTTTCAGAGCCGCGCCCCACATAAAGAGCTTGAAGGCTATTTTCAAGCTCCAAAGCCTCGGCCCTTTGACGTCGTCGTAAAGCGCTTCGAACAATAGGTGAAAATTGTACCATTTAGAGGCTGCCATGTTTTTGATATCGAGGCGCGCCGACCCCACCGCGTAATGGTAAAAATACCCGCGCAAGCTGTTGATGACGCGCCTTCGCTTTTTTTTGAAGATAAAAAAGGAAAACGCGAAGTCCTCGCCAAGGGCGTATCCCCCAAAACGCTGAAACTCCTCCGGGAAAAAAACGCGGCAATCTTTAAAAACAGCGACGTCGATCGCCATGCCGCCGCCGCTGGCCCACTCCACGTTGTGGCCTCTCGGCTCCTCGTTTCCACCGTAATTATAGAGGAAAGAAGTCGCTCCATGCCGATTCATTCGCAAAAGGCGTTTGAAACGTTGAATGATTTTCGAACGAAACGAAGGCGGAACCAAGGGCTTCATAGGAATATTGACGATCGACACATCTTTTTCTCGAAAGGACGCGACTACACCCGCTAGCGCGTCCTTCGAAAGCGCGCTGTCGTCGTCCATGAAAACCACGTAACGCATGGTTAGATAGGTCTTCAAGATATAGCGCGTCGCGTCGTTACGCTGCGAGGACAATCCAACTCGTGGAGCTTTGAAATAGAGGAGTCCGAAGTCCCAAGAGCGGCTTTCGACGACACTCCGTGTCGAGTCGTCATCACTGGCGTCCCAGACAACACACACGAAATCTCGAAACGACGAACGCTGGAGGCTCGACAGAGCGTATTGTTCCACCGCCGCGCTGCGGTTTTTAGTGGGAATTACCACCGCAACAAGAGGCGTTTCGTTTGATTGCTCACTTAAGTTCTCATTCAAGAAGTCCCGTTCTTCAATCATGTTTTCAATCATGTTTTCAACCATATTTGCAATCATGTTTCCAATCATGTTTTTCCAACGCACTCCAAATATCCTCCAAAGATCCCACGTAGGTTCCCAACAGCTCGACTTGTAAAATATGTCTGTCTCGGTAACGGGAGTAGATTCCGTAGGTGCCTGAAACGTCCAAGGCCTTGCGTCCCCAAAACTTCAACTCCAGCCTCAACGCTTTCTTTACGGCAGACATGAAATCCAAGTATCGAAAATAAACTTTCTGGTTCTCCCGCAGTAGTCGTCTCGACGGCGTGGAGGACAGCCCCGAATTTGCAAACGCCGTCAAAACTCTGTCGATGGGGCAAAAACGTTCTCCTTCCAAGTAAAGGCGTAACAAAAAATCCCAATCGCCGACAATGCTATAATTATTGTCGAATAAACCGTATTTTTTGTACACATTTCTCCTGACAAATACAGAAGGATGGGGAATACTAGCGTAATTTAACAAACGCGACGGGTCTCCCAGGGGATAAACCGTCCACTTCCGCAACGCCTCGTCGATGAACGCCAATTTGCCGTAAAAAACTCCGCATTCGGGGTGAATGCTCGCGGATTCCACCACGGTCGAAAGCGCCCAGGGGGCGTATTGGTCATCCGCGTTCAAAATACCCACGATGTCTCCCGTGCTTAGAGTCACACCTTTGTTGAAGGCATCGTAAATGCCTTTGTCGGGCTCGGAGATCACACGCGCCAAACGCGGCTTGTATTCCTCGATAATCTCCAGAGTCCCGTCCGTGGACCCACCGTCAACAATGATGTACTCCCAGTTGGGATAAGATTGATTCAGGACGCTTCCAATGGTTTTTTCCACAGTGGAGGCAGCGTTGAGACAGACGGTAACGATGGAAAAAAACGGAGTATTCATCTCCTCAGATCTTGCGTTGAAACATCATGTTTCCCAGTTGCGACAACAACCGGACGTGTTCCGCGTCTTTCGTGATGTCCTCCACGGCATTCCCAGCCTCCGTCAAGTACGCCTCCGCCCTTCGCGCGACCTCGGCAAACGCTCCGGTGGCGTCGAAAATGTCTCGAACCGCCACACGGTCCCGCTCCGAAATATTCTCGCGTCCATAGAGGCGCCGCAATGCCGTCAATTGGTCGGGCGTCGCTTGCTTCATGGCGTGATGGATGAGCAAGGTTGCCTTTCCCTCCGCGATGTCCGAGGTGTTACTCTTGCCCGTTTTCATCGCCTCCGCTTCAATACCCAAAATGTCGTCTCTCAGTTGAAAGGCGATCCCCAAGGATAGGCCGTATCTCCTCATGGCGTCCAGCGGTTCTGGCGACGCTCTCCCCAGCACGGCGCCCAGCTGTAGCGGGCCGACGACCGTGTACCAGGCCGTTTTCAGGCTCGCGACGTTCAAAATCCCCGTCTCGTCGCTGTAATCCCTCCGCTGTGACAAGTACACGTCCAACATTTGCCCGTCGAGGGTGCTCAACTGCACATCGAGAAACACCTTCATGGCCTCGACCTTTGCCTCTGCGCCGAAAGAACTGCCGGCGATCAGTCGGTTGGCGAGAAAAAAACCCGCGTCCCCGATGCTGATGGCTTGGGAGATCCCGTAATGGAGCGTCGAGCGGTTGACTATAGCCTGCCAGATGGACTCCTTGCCTCGCCTCAAAGGGCTTTTGTCGATAATATCGTCGTGACACAGCACAGCTGTCTGGAAGATCTCGAAAGCCGCGGAGGCGGGGAGCAGAGAATGATCGGCCGGACGACCGGTCGCGATTTCATAACCCAGCTTGACGAGGCTTCCGCGGATGCACTTGCCGCCTTCCCTCGCTTCCCGGAAAACTTCGTATAAATCCGCGACCTCTTGACCGGAGCGCGTTGCCTGTCGCGCAGCCAGAGCTGCCAGGTAATCGTCGATATACGGCTCTAAAATTTCCCTGTAAGAACGGATATATTCCTCGATGTTCATAATATTCGTCATCTGGCTACACTCCGCCCTTGCGGCGATGCCTTTGGGCGTAAGACTCCAGCGCGGCGTTCAGAACGTCTTTGTTGAAGTCGGGCCATAGCGTGTCGGTAAAATAAAGTTCGCTATAGGTCCCCGTCCAAAGCCAGAAATTACTGAGGCGTAATTCCCCACTGGTGCGAATGATCAGGTCCGGCTCCGGCACGTCGGGGAGGTACATATACTCGCTCAGGAGTTCTTCCGTGATTTTGTTGGGCTTGACGCCATCTGTCGCCAGTTTTTTGCAGGCGTCTATAATCTCCTGCCGTCCGCCGTAATCGAGGCAGAGAATGACCTGTATTCCTGTCTCGTTTCGGGTGGTCTCCTCGGCTTCTTCTAAAGCTCTGGCGAGGGAGGCGGGTAATCGATCCCTGCGTCCGGCGATGCGCAGGCGGCCGTGTTTCGCCTTCAGCTCTCCTACTTCCCTCCTGAGATACCATTCGATGATCCGCATCAGGCCAGAGACCTCAATGTTTGATCTACTCCAGTTTTCCGTGGAAAAGGCGTAAACGGAGAGATATTGAACGCCTATGGCGTCGGCGTCTCTAACGGTTTGCTCCAGAGTCTTGGCGCCTTTCCGATGTCCTAGGAGGCGAGGCAGGCCACGTTTTCGCGCCCATCTGCCGTTTCCATCCATAATAATCGCCACGTGTCGTGGAAAATTTTCGTTTTTTCCTTTTCCGTTTTCTTCGGGCATGTTCTTCAAATTCCCTTTCAAAGAGTCGGTGAGATTACTAACTTGACTTACGGTTTCACTCAAACAAACGCTTCAAATTACAAGTTATTGCTATAATTAGTTTTATCCCCTACGTGTAAGTGTTGAGGTAAAATATGCAAAGACTATATTCGCAAGATGTCTTAACGATCCTGTTGGCGGAATCTCCGCCTGTTCTGATGTTCTTCCTGAGTTGCCGCTGTCCGTCCGTGGGTCCGTGGATGGACGTGTTCGAGATGCGGGGCGGAACACGACCGGGATATCAATCGGGATGTCAATGCGGCTGTAAATATTCTCAGAGTGGGGGCATCCACTTGTAAAGGAGAAGACGTAAGACCGGTTTCAGTCGGCTGTCTTTGTCGATCTTACAATCCCATGACTTTAATCGTGAGAATACGTCAACAGATCCGTGCAACACGCTGCCGGGGCAGACACGTCGGGAAAAGCATAATTGATTATTCATGCCAATTCCCGATGCGTTTGCCCTGCGGTTCCACTAGCCTTCCCATGAAAAGAATTGTCCCGGTAATGTCGTCCATTAGGCAGTAGATGAAAGGATGGTTGGCGTGAAAGTCGATGGGTTGTTCTGTCTCGCGAGGCAAGGCGGTGGACGTTATCATCGCCACAGCCGTGGCTGCAGCGGCTTCCGTTCCCTTTTCGTCTAGGTCAATAAAAGTCTGATGAATCACAGAGTCGATGCGGATGTCCCCACCTTTGTCCCCACCTTTGTCTTTTCCCCTGGTGTCCTCTACCATGCCTGAAAAATCGGCGTCTCCGCTAAAAGCCAGCTTGACGCCCAGTGTTTGTAAAACGTCTTTCAATGAGTAACGTCCCTCGTTTTTGAACTTCGGCAACCAGAGCGACACATTGCGGCGCTTCATACTCGCCACCCAAGCGGCGAGTTCTCGCGAGGAGAGCTTTTGCTCCAAATCTTCTAATTGGGTGAAAGCTTCGTTCTCGCGGGGTAGAAGAATTAAAAGGGAAAATCCCGGTATTCTGTAAGGGAGTTTTAGCAGTTGCAGTTTAGGCGCTTCGCCGTAGATGAAAAAACCTGTGCGGCGCATCGTGAGGACGTTTTTCCACCGGTCTTCCCCCGTGCGGTCTTTCCCCGTATGGAAAGGTTCTTCTTTTGTAAGGTTTTCTCGAAAAGGTTCCCTCCAGGCGGAATTAAAGTAAACCGCGTTGGTCAAAACCAAACGCGTGGCGAGAGTAACGTTGCCTCGACGCAAAAGGCCCTTGATTTTGTTTCGGGTTTTTTGCGCTACCCAGTCGTTGATGGTCTTTCGCGACCCCTCGGCGTTTTCCCGGAAGTCCACTCGTTCGGCGCCGCCTCCGTAGTATTTCTGAACAAAAGCCATGTAATCCGGCAACAGTTTCGTGTCTTCGTCGAACCAAAGTCGATTGGCCGTGTTGACGGTTCCGGCTTCTTCGGGAATCGCCGCGAGTCGATTTTGCAAAGCGTTCATCGCGACATGGAAGTCCGGGGCATTTTCGGGAAAATACAGGACTTTTTCCATTTCCTCCGCCGTCATTCCTTGCGCCCCGGCGCAGGTCATCGCTAGCGCGGAGACGATGCTGTAAGGAGAAAAAAACAAATTTTCCTCTCCCTTCGTCAACTGAAGATAAACGTCCACCGCAAAGGCGTTGATTGCCGTGGCCGTTTGTTGGGCGGATGGGTCGGAGACCTTCTTGGATGCGGCTAAAGCGGGATTTTGTAAAGAGAAAGAAAACAACCCAACCCCCACTAAACACAAAAACGATAAATAAGATACATAACGCAAAATCCATCCCCCCAAATTTATTTCTATCCAAATTTCTTTCTATATTTTATACAAAAAATTTCTTGATTTTATACAAAAAACTTCTTGAGAGTACAGAGCGAATCCATGATAATGTAGCATAGGATAATGTTGTAGCACAGTCTCAAAAATCCAGCTCCAGCAACTCAATCCAAATCGCGTTGCCGACTCTCATCCCCGCTGGAGTCAAATGGATGTGGCCCTTCTCGAAACTCACGAGGCGCTGTGGAATTTCTTTCAAAACCGCGGATACTTCTTCCGCGAGCTCGTGACCAAAACGGGCGGCAAAGGAAGCGACGTCGATTCCCCACCGGGTCCGCAGGGCGAGTATTGCGGCTTCGACGCCACGAGAACGCTCTCCGAGGCGCTCGCTTAGAGAGGACTGCGTTGTCATTGATGTGATGTATTCTTTGAGGGTTGGGGCGTTGCGGTAGCGCAGGCCTTCTTTCGTGAGGTAGCCCCAGGCTGAAGGCCCCAAGGCCAGTACGTTTTCCTGACGCCAGTAGGCCAAATTGTGACGGCATTCTTTGCTCGGACGAGAGAAGCTTGCGATTTCGTACTGCTCCAGCCCTTTTCTGGGAAGATACCATTGCGCGAAACGATAAAAAGAATATCCATCCGACAAAGAGGGCGTTATTTTCCCTAACGGTGTATCGGGTTCCAAGGTCAGTTGATAGGCGGAAACATGTTCGACTCCCGAATCCAAAACACGTTGTAGGGAATCGCGCCACGTTCGTAGCGTTTGATGGGGTATTCCAAAAATAAGGTCCGCGGAGACATCGAAGCCATAAGCTAGCGTTTTATCTAAGGCCAGCAGGGCTGTCGCTTCGTCGTGCTGGCGGCCCAGCCAGGCCAGCTCGTCGTTTTGTAGACTTTGGATTCCCAGACTGACGCGGGTGACGAAAGAGTCGCGCCAAATGGACAAATGTTCTTCCGTCAGAGAGCAGGGATTGGCTTCTATCGTGGCCTCTTCCAGCTCAGACAGGTCGAAGGTATTGTCCAAGAGGTGGATTAGACGCCCCCAGACGGGAAGGGATAGCAGGCTGGGCGTTCCTCCCCCGATATAAAGGGTGCGTAGAGGAGGGCGGCGTCCTCTCCAATGGGAGGCGATGTTCTTCGCCTCCTGGATCAGAGCTTCGAGCCACGCGTCTGTTGAGGCCTCGAAAAAAAACGGTATCTCGTCGATCGGTTCACTGTAAAAAGAACAGTAACCACACTTGGAAAGACAGAATGGAACGTGAAGATAAAGGGAAAAGGAGGAGGAGAAGGGAAGAGAAAGAGCAAAAGGATGCCGGTACAATTGAGCTTCCTTTTGTTCATCTTGTTCATCGTGTCTCTTGATCATTTCTCTCCATCATTTCTCTTCGCTGTCGATCTGCAAGAAAGCCAAAAAAGCCTCCTGGGGTATAGATACCTTGCCGATCTGCTTCATTCGTTTCTTGCCCTCTTTTTGTTTATCCAAAAGTTTGCGCTTACGAGTGATATCGCCGCCATAGCATTTGGACAGCACGTCTTTGCGCAATGCCTTAACGTTGACGCGTACAATGACGCGCTTCCCGATGGAGGCCTGAATGGGAACCTCAAACAATTGATGGGGTATCAGCTCTTTCAGCTTCGTCACGGCCGAGTGTCCGCGATGGTAAGCTGCATCTTTGTGGCAGATGAACGAAAAGGCGTCGGCGGCCTCGCCGTTCACCAACACGTCCACCCGTACCAAATCCGAAGCCCGAAGCCCGATGAACTCGTAGTCCAGTGAAGCGTACCCCCGAGTTTGGGATTTCAGTTTGTCGTGAAAGTCCACGATAAACTCCGCCAAAGGCATGTCGTATACCAAACGCACGCGATTGGGGGTTAGGTAATCTATGGACTTGTAGATTCCTCTCTTTTCCTGGAGGAGCTGCATGACCTTTCCCACGAAGTCGGAAGGCAAAAAAACGGAAAGTTTTATAAAGGGCTCGCGTATTTCTTCGATGTCTCCCACTTCGGGAAAATCGCTGGGTCGGTGAGCCTCGATGATCTCGCCTCCTTGGGCGGTGATCTCATAAACAACGTTGGGGGCAGTGGCCACTAGGTCCACGTCGAACTCGCGTCTCAAACGCTCCCGCGCCACGTCCATGTGCAAAAGACCCAAAAATCCGCATCGAAACCCAAATCCCAGGGCGACGGAGGTCTCAGGCTCATAGGCGATGGCCGCGTCGTTGAGGTGGAGTTTATCCAGGGCGTCGCGCAACTGGGGGTACTCGTCGCGTTCCACGGGGTAAAAACCACAAAACACTACCGGCTTCACCTTGCGATACCCCGGTAAAGGTTTAGGCGCGGGATTGTTTGCCTCGGTGACCGTATCTCCCACGCGGGCCTCGTCGAGGCTTTTGACGCTGGCGGCGATATACCCGACCTCTCCGGGACCCAGTCGTTCCACAGGTGTAAACCCTGGCCGGAACACGCCTATTTCGTCCACAGGATAACGCCCGTTCGTGGCCATGAACAGGATGCTCTGCCCCGGTCGCAGAGTGCCGTTCACCACGCGCACGTAGCAGATAACACCCCGGTAGTTGTCGTAAACGGAATCGAAAATCAAGGCCTCTAACGGGGCGTCGGGATCGCCGTTGGGAGGGGACACGATCGACACCACTCGCTCGAGAATTTCATCGATGCCCGTACCCTCTTTAGCGCTGGCCAATATAGCGTCCTCAGCATCCAGACCCACCACGTCCGCGATTTCCTGTTTGGTGTTTTCGGGTTGGGCGGAGGGAAGGTCGATTTTGTTGATCACGGGCAGAAGCTCTAATCCTTGTTCAATGGCCTGGTAAGCATTCGCCAAGGTTTGAGCTTCTACCCCCTGGGTCGCGTCCACCACCAGAAGCGCGCCCTCGCAGGCCGCCAAAGATCGTGAGACCTCGTATCCGAAATCCACGTGGCCGGGGGTGTCGATCAAGTTTAAAATGTAATCCTGTCCGTTTCGAGCCCGATAGTTCATGCGGACGGGTACAAGCTTGATGGTGATGCCACGCTCGCGCTCCAACGCAAGGGAATCTAGAAGCTGTTCTTTCATATCTCGCGAGGCCACGGTGTGAGTTTGTTCGATCAGGCGATCCGCGAGGGTCGATTTTCCGTGGTCAATGTGGGCGATAATGCAAAAATTTCTTATATTCTCCTGTCTCATACCACAACTCCTCGTGACGCAACTAGAATCAGGATAAAAAGCCTAAAGTTAGAATAGCTAAAAAGTCACTCGCTATGATTAGCATAGTCCAACGCAACGTTTTTAATTGATTGACTATAACAAAAAAAGTGGCTTTGACATACTCCCACGACTTCAAGTCCTCAACTTCAAGTTCTCAACGAAGATGGATGCATACCGCCGTAAGAGCTCAAGCGCCAGCTTGTAGTGATAGTCTCTACGTTAATTTGCGATTGTCCTATGCGTTCTGGCTAGAGCAAGCCTTGCTTTCGTTGATAAGCCATAAAAGGAGTTTTACATGAAAGTAGACATATGGCAAGAAACAAAATACAAAACAAACGCCACCCTTGACGGCGTTGCGATTCTCATCCAACGGCTTCAGCCGTTGGATGAGAATCGCTTTATCGTAAAGCCCCGTCGAATAGCTATGTACTTCGTACTTCTCTTTACCGGACGCTCGTCAGCCTAGCTTGTCGATGGCGTTCAAAATGGCCTGAGGTTCGAAAGGTTTGGCGATAAAGACATCTACACCCACATCCTTTGCCTGCATCACCACGGGAAAGGTAGCGTGAGCGCTGATCAAAATAATCCTCACCCCGGGAACGAGAGTCCGTATCCGGCGAACCGTTTCCATGCCGTCTAGCTTGGGCATGTGGAAATCAACCGTTACCACCTCTGGAGCGAAAGCTGTGGGAAGGTTTTCAATAGCTTCCAGGGCCTGTACTCCATTGAAGGCGGTTCCTACGACCACATGCCCGGCTTCCTGCACGATAAGGAGCAGTATATCCACCATAAAATCCGCGTCGTCGATGATGAATATTTTCTTCGGCACAAACACGCACCTCTGTCTCGCCGCACTCCCGATATGGATTGCTTTACTACTTGCTTTCTCCCACTAAAAGATTTTTCAGCTCTTCAACATAGGTTCTCTGGTTTTCCGTTTCTTTCAAGAAGGTTTCCAGTTTAGCCTCTTCTGCTTTAACTACAGCGTCCAGTTTTGCCGTGAAACTTTCACTCGCTTTCGTGATGGACGCAATGTCAGCTTTGACCGTTTCTTTCGCGATTTCGATATCCGTTTTGACGCTTTCCAGGTTCGCCGCTCCCGCCGTATTCTTTTCAACCTCGGCCAGTTGGGTGGTTAGCGCTGCGACATCTGCTTTGACGGCTTGCAATTCCGCGAAAACTTTGTTTCCGTTGTCCCATAAATTCCAGAACGTATTGATCACAATAAGGACAAGAAGAATTATACCAACGATTTTACCAGTAGGGCTTTTCACCGTTTCCTTAACGGTCTTCACTGTGGCTTCGAGTTTTTCTTTCGCCTCTTTTACGTTCTTCTCATATTCTCCCATTTGCGCTTTCCCTCCTATTTGTGTTTTGGTTTTTTATATGACGACACGAAACCTTGCATATCGCTTTTATTCTACATAAATAACGCGTAATAAACAACACGTAAAAGAAGCCCAGGGGATAAACCCTGGACTCAAAGCTTTGTTAAGAGAAAGAAAAATGAAAATACTCCTGATTTATTACTTGACTTCGACTTCGGCACCGGCATCCGCGAGTTTCTTTTTAAGTTCCTCGGCTTCTTCCTTGGCAATGCCTTCCTTGACGGGCTTAGGAGGATTGTCCACCAGTTCCTTGGCTTCTTTCAGACCAAGTCCGGTGATTTCTCGTACGACCTTGATAACGTTGATCTTGTTTGCTCCGGGAGCTTTATAAATGACATCGAATTCCGTTTTTTCCTCCTCAGCGGCAGCGGCTGGGACCGCCATCATGGGCATCGCCATAGCGGGAGCCGACGCGGAAACCCCGAACTTATCCTCGAGAGCTTTCACCAGTTCGGACAGTTCCAGTACCGTCATTTCCTCAATAGCCTTGATCAGATCTTCGCGAGTCATGTTTTTTCCTCCTAATTTTCTCACTAGTTTTTTTCAATATCGTTTTTCTCGATATCGTTTTCATATCGTTTTCCTCAATCCCATGCCAATCCCACGCCAATCCCACACCGCCTCACGCCGCGCTTTCTTTCTGCTCCCTGATCTTGTCGAGACACGTGACAAATCCTCGCATTGTGCCCGAAAGAACGGTGACGAGACCCGTAAGCGGCGCCGCGATCGTGCGCACAACCATACCCACGAGAACTTCCTTCGGCGGAAGGTCTGCAAGAGCTTGAATCTGTGCCGCGTTCAAAACCACGTTACTCAGAAGTCCGCCCTTTAAAATAAAAGCCTTCTGGGTCTTGTCAACTGCGTAGTCTCGCAGGACTTTCGCCACGGCGACGGGATCGTCGTAACAAAGGGCGTAGATATTGGGTCCCATAGTCATAGAATCCGGCAATTCCGTCATTCCCGCTTCTTTCATCGCGATAGCGAAAAGGGTGTTTTTGGCGACCTTCAATTCTCCGCCCACCTGGCGCACCTTCACGCGAAGCTGAGTGCTTTGCGCTACGCTCATGCCTCGGTATTCCCCCACGAAAACGGCCCCGGCCTTTTCGAGTTTGTTTTTCAAAAGAACGACTTGTTCATACTTGATTTTTGCTGGCATTATTTTTTCACCTCCTCGTATACTTTATCAAGAGACTCAAAAAAATATCCCCCGACCTCCAAAGGCCAAGGGATAAGATACACACCCTGAATCAATACGGGTTGTTCCGCTTCCTCAAAGCCTGGGCTGGAAATTAAGTCATCGAGGGGCACTTCCCTCGCGAACACCTGCCGTTTTCGGTCTTTGTCGTTAAATTAAACGGCGATTTCTTTTGTGGCCGAAAGAACGTCTATCGTGATTCCGGGGCCCATTGTGGGAGCCACAAAAATACTCTTCACATACGTTCCTTTTACGGAGGCGGGACGAGCCTTGACGATTGCCTGCAATAATACTTTCGTGTTATCGAAAAGCTGGTCTACCGTAAATTCCTTTTTTCCGACGAAGTTGTGGATGATTCCCGCTTTATCCACACGAAACTCCACCCGCCCCGCTTTGATTTCCTTGATGGCGTTCGCAACGTCGAAAGTGACTGTTCCCGTCTTCGCGCTGGGCATGAGGCCTCGCGGTCCTAAGAGTTTGCCCAACCGCCCGACAGATTTCATCATGTCGGGCGTCGCGATCACGGCGTCGAACTCCATCCACCCGCCAGAGATCTTCTGCACAAGGTCTTCGCCGCCGACAATATCCGCCCCAGCCTCTTCCGCTTCTTTAATTTTCTCGCCAGCCGCCAGAGCCAGAACTCTTTTGATAACACCCGTACCATGAGGCAACCCCACCGTGCTCCTAACCTGTTGATCCGCGTGGCGTGGGTCTACACCTAAACGCACATGAACCTCCAAGCTCTCGTTGAACTTCGCCGTGGCAACCTCTTTGAAAAGTTCAATGGCTTCTTTGAGACCATATTGTTTATTTCGGTCAATTTTTCCTAAAGCCTCTCGATAACGCTTGCTCCGCTTCATAAAAAACAACCTCCTCGTGGTCTTGACGGACGAAACATCCTCCCACAAAATAAAAAACCTTAAAATAAAAAATCTTCCTTATAACGTTTAAACAAACCAGAACATTAGCTAAGCGACAATCTCAATTCCCATCGAACGAGCCGTGCCCTCGATCATGCGCATAGCCGCTTCCACGTCGTTAGCGTTTAGGTCCTGTTTTTTCAGTTCAGCAATTTCCTTGACCTTGACACGGGAAAGTTGAGCGACTTTTTTCTTGTTAGGCGTTCCCGAACCAGATTCGATCCCTGCGGCTTTTTTCAAAAGAACACTTGCCGGTGGGGTCTTCAACTCAAAAGAAAAACTTCTGTCAGCATAAACAGTTATAATTGCTGGAATAATCATTCCCGGCTGATCTGATGTTTTGGCGTTAAATTGTTTGCAAAACTCCATAATGTTGACACCATGCTGTCCCAACGCCGGTCCCACAGGCGGAGCCGGCGTTGCCTTACCCGCCGGTAACTGTAATTTGACCTGTCCTACTACCTTTTTTGCCATAAAACAAAATCCCCTCTCATAAATACGCCTACTGTAGCCTCCACGATATTTCGTTTTTTCCGTTCGAGTTATACTTTTTCCAACAAAAAATAATCTATTTCCGCTACGGTTTCCCGCCCAAAAGCGTCTACCGTGAACTTAATTTTGCCTTTTTCGGGAACAATATCGATTACTGGTCCCACTTTTCCCTCGAAGAGGCCGCTTTTTACCTTCACTGTATCGCCCGGCTTCAGATTTATTTCAATTTTGGGCTTCGCCTGTTCTTTGCCGATACGAGCCATGATCTCCCGCACTTCTTTTTCCGAAAGTGGCAAAGGATAACTTCCCGCTCCGACAAATCCAGTCACTCCTGGAGTATGTCGCACAACATACCAAGATTGTTCGTCGAGAAGCATCTCTACCAACACATAACTGGGATAAAGTTTTCGCGATATCTTTCGGCTTTTTCCTTCTTTTACGAAAACTCGTTCTTCTATGGGAATCAGAACGCTGAAAATACTATTTCCCATTCCCATAGTCGCGATACGTTGTTCTAGGTTGGCTTTTACGCGATTTTCATAACCTGCGTATGTCTGAACGACATACCACCGGCGTCCGTCTCGAGGTTCCATTTGATAACTTTCTCCAGCTCCAAGCCTAAATTCAGCTTAGAATAGTTCTAAAGAAGAAACGAAGCAAAAGGTCGAGAACACCCAGATAAAGTGAAACGCACAAAGTGAAGGCGATGACAATAATAGTCGAATACCAGATCTGTTGCTTCCCTGGCCAAGTGACTTTTTTGAGTTCAGCCTTCGCTTCACGCAAAAATCCCCAAATTTGTCTCAAAAGCCTATAAAAACCCTTCCCAATTCGTTTGGGAAGGGGTACTACTGAGCCAGATGCAGAATTGGGACGTTTTAACTCTTTCGACATCCAATGGCCTCCAGTCGCGCCTCAACAAAACACATAAAAGTCACCATAAACCAATAAAAATGGCAGGCCCGGCAAGACTCGAACTTGCAACCGCCGGTTTTGGAGACCGGAACTCTACCAGTTGAGCTACGGACCTGCGCTCAAACAACGAAGGGTATTTTACACCACTTCAATGGCTTATGCAAGTTTTTATTTCGATTCTTTGTGCACGACGGAAGCTCTGCACCATTTGCAATATTTCTTGATCTCCAGTTTCTTCGACTGCTTTTTTTTGTTCACCGTCGTCGTGTAGTTGCGCCTTTTGCAAGTAGAACACACCAAACCCACGATATCTGCCATCTTTTTCTTTCCTCCTCTCGGATTTTATTTTTTATTGAAGCATTTTTTATTAAAGCATTTTTTATTGAAGGATCTGGGTGACGACACCGGCGCCCACCGTGTGTCCGCCCTCGCGCACCGCGAACCGGAGGCCTTCCTCCATCGCGATCGGCACGATCAGCTCCACCTCGAAATTCGCGTTATCTCCAGGCATCACCATTTCAACTCCGTCAGGCAACTTGATCGCCCCCGTCACGTCTGTCGTTCGGAAGTAAAACTGAGGCTTGTATCCCGCGAAGAACGGCGTATGCCGGCCGCCCTCGTCTTTCTTCAGCACGTAGACCTCCGCTTTAAACTTCGTGTGCGGCGTCACGCTACCCGGCTTCGCCAACACCTGGCCTCGCTCTACCTCGTCCTTGTCCACTCCGCGCAGTAGCACTCCCACATTGTCCCCCGCCACTGCGTCGTCCAGGATCTTGCGGAACATCTCCAAGGACGTGGCAACCGTCTTCTTGATGTCCGACTTCATTCCCACAATCGCGACATCTTCGCCTGGTTTGATGATTCCCCGCTCTACTCTGCCCGTGACCACTGTGCCGCGGCCCGTGATCGTGAACACGTCCTCCACCGGCATCAAAAACGGCTTATCCGTCTCCCGGACCGGCTCTGGAATGTAGCTGTCGCACGCGTCCATCAGCTCCCAGATCGGCTTGCTGATGGGGTCTTCCTTCGTTCCATTCCCCTTCTCCAGGACCTCCAGCGCGGAGCCCCGCACGATGGGAATATCGTCGCCGGGAAACTCGTACTTGCTCAGAAGCTCGCGGATCTCCATCTCCACCAGGTCCAGAAGTTCGGGGTCGTCCACCTGGTCCGTCTTGTTCATGAACACCACCAGAGCGGGAACGTTGACCTGGCGGGCCAGCAACACGTGCTCGCGGGTCTGGGGCATGGGGCCGTCAGCCGC
>JAIRYN010000037.1 GCA_031267575.1 Synergistaceae bacterium
ATTTCATAAACCCTCTAGTCAGCATCTTGTTTGGAGTCGTAATTTTTAAGGAACGACTTGGAAAAATCCAGTGGCTGGCAATCGCCATCGCGGCATCTGGAGTCTGTTGCGAAATGGTCGCGTTAGGACATTTGCCCTTTATATCGCTCAGTCTGGCTCTTACGCTCGGCGCTTATGGTCTTTTTAAAAAACTCTCGGCCGTGGAATCTCTTCTTGGCCTGACCGTGGAAACGCTGTTTATAACCCCATTTTTTCTGTTGTGGCTCATTTGGCGGCAATATTTGGGTGCGGCGCATTTCCCCTACGAGGCGCGGATTACCCTTTTACTGGCCGGGACTGGGGTAGTGACAGCCGTGCCACTCATCCTATTCGCGTGGGGCGTGAAAAGAAGCGCGATGACCACCGTTGGGATCGTCCAGTATGCTTCTCCCATCCTGATGTTCCTTTCCGCCACAGTGATCTATCACGAGCCCATACCTGCTGTGCGGATGTTGTCTTTCGTGCTCACCTGGATCAGCATCGCTATTTTCACGACCGACTTGCTCTGGCGCGCGAAAAAAAAGACCGTCTCACAGAATGAATGATTAGCACATAGGTTTGGCAGAACGGTGAATGACGGCAATGATGAATGACGATTAAACGCTGAAACGACCGAGAGGAAAATTCCTTGGTTATGTTTATTTCCTGTGGACTAAAATCTTTCATTTAGCGCATCCTTTGACATACTCCCACGACTAAAGTTGTGGGAGTATGTCAACTGAAAACCGAGATGAAACGTCAGGGATTTGACGTGGCTCATAGCGAAACATCCATTACCCCCGTCATTATTGGCGAGGCCCAGGTGGCCAAAGATTTCAGCGCAAAACTCTTCGATAAAAAGATTTTCGCGACCACTATCGTGTTTCCCACGGTCCCGCAGGATACCGCCCGGATCCGCATTATGGTCAGCGCGACCCACTCCAAGGAAGACCTGGACAAGGGTATGGAGGTTTTTGTCTCCGTAGGCAGGGAAATGGGCGTGATCTCTTAAGGAGCTATCGGTTGCGCTGAGGGTCTGTGTTCGTCCGGACGAGTGACAAAAAACAAAAATTGGGGTAACGTAAAGCCTTGTCTTGAACATCGACGGTCGAGTTTGGACCGACATATTTTGGAGGAGGCTTTTGAATGGTTAATATTGCGACTTGGGCTAGTTCACCAAAAGAGTGGCAAGGCGATGCGCTCTTGGCGTTGTTGCACGAAGAGGACTGCAAGGAACGCCCTATTCCGTCTCCTTGGGATGGATATGGCGAATACATCGAGGCTCTGCTGGAGCGCGGGGACTTCGAGGGGAAGAAGGGCAGCCTGACGAAAATCCCTCTTTTCGAGGGCGCAAAAAACGTCAAAAACCTCTACCTGGCGGGGTTGGGTAAAATCGCAAAACGCTCGCCCGCTACATTGCGCGACGTTCTAACGGGCGCGTTGCGCAAAATTGGACGCGAACGGAACAGATCGATACTGATTTTGTCCGATCAAACGGATCCCGAAGCAGACATGATCCTGGGTGAGTCCGCTGGGCTTTGTGGCTATGTCTTCGATAAGTACAAGAAAAAAGAAGAAGAAGACAAAAGTGGTTTTGTCCTGGAGAAAATTTTTGTCCAGAAGCTCGACACGGAGTTGGCGGCCAAGGGACAGATTTTCGCTGACTCCCAATGCTTTGCCCGCGACCTGGCCAACGAGCCGGGTAACGTCATCAACCCCGTGACCTTGGCGGAGATCGCCATAAACTTCGCAAAAGAACAGGGCCTAACCTGCGAGGTCTGGAACGAGAAAAAATTGGCGGACGAAAAAATGGGAGCCCTCCTAGCTGTGGGACAAGGATCGAAAAACCCTCCTCGATTAATTCACTTGACCTATACACCCAAGGACAATAGAAAAGAAAATAAAATCGTCTTCGTGGGTAAGGGAATCACCTTCGATAGCGGCGGTCTGGACCTAAAACCCTCCGACTTCATGAAAACCATGAAGGGGGATAAAAGTGGGGCTTGCAACGTTCTGGGGATTATGAAGGGCGCGGCGGCTCTGGGGGTAAAGGCGGAAATCCACGGCATCATTGCCGCGGCGGAGAACATGCCGGGCGGCAACGCCTTCCGTCCAGACGACATCATCCGGGCGAGAAACGGAAAGACCATAGAGATCGACAACACCGACGCCGAGGGCCGTTTAGTTCTGGCCGACGCCCTTGCCTTTGCCAGTGAGATGAGGCCCAACGCGATCATCGACATGGCGACCTTGACCGGCGCTTGCGCCGTGGCTCTGGGTTCCTGGTCGGCGGGGCTCTTCACGATGAACGAAGGGCTGTGCGAGAGTCTTTTGGCCTCATCGGGCAGGAGGGGTGAACGTCTGTGGCGCCTGCCGATGGACGACGAGAAGATCGGGGAAACTCTGAAGTCCAAGTTCGCGGATTTGGTCAACGGAGCCAACCGCTACGGGGGCGCCACTTTCGCCGCCATGTTCCTGAACGAATTTGTAGAAAAGGAAATCCCCTGGGCCCATATCGATATCGCCGGCGCCGACTTCATGAAAGAAAACTCCGGAGTTTACGCCAGAGGAGCTTCCGCTTGGGGCGTCCGTACTTGCTTGGACTATCTCACTAATTTGTATTGAGTCATAAATGCTATAATTTTGGAAATTCGGACTGTTCACGTTGAGCTCCGTACCTCTGAATTTGTCCGTTGAATTTGTCCGTACCTCTGAATTTGAACGTTTACATACTTAGCAACGTAAAGGTGGATGAAGCGATAGAATGCGTTACCTGATGCAAACGGCGCCGGATCCGAAACGGAATCCATGTCTGAGTCCGAGCACAACCTCGACTCAAGGAAAAGTTCCAGAACGGGCGGAGATCGACGCAAAATATAAATGGAACCTAGAGGACATTTACCCTTCCATCGAGGCATGGGAGGCGGCCTTTGCCTCCTTGTCCCCCAGACTCGACGCCCTGGTCGCCTTCGAGGGTAAAGCGACCTCCTCTGCCGAGGCGCTTCTGTCTTTTTTGCGCGAGGAGGAAGCGGTGGCCAAAGAACTGGGGCAACTCTACGTTTACGCCAATATGAAGAGCCACGAGGACCTTCGCGTGACGCGCTACCAGGAGTTGACGGGTAAAATCGAGAATCTCTCGATGCGTCATGGAACCGCGACGTCCTTTTTCCGGCCAGAGGTTCTCGCCATGCCGGAGGGGCAGCTTGCCCGGTTCCTGGCCGAAAAGGAAGAGCTGAAACTTTACGACTTCTTCTTTTCGGAGATTCTGAGGGAAAAAGAGCACGTGTTAAACCACCGCGAAGAGGAGTTGTTGGCCCGAACCCAGGAGGTTGGTGGCGTGGCTCAGAATGCCTTCACGATGCTGACCGACGCCGATATCAAATTTCCGGTGATCCAAGACGAAAACGGCCAGGATGTGGAACTGACCGAGGAACGTTATTACAAGTTCAGCCGAAGCAAGGACCGAAACGTACGCAAAGCGGCTTTTGAGGGCATCCACGATACTTATGGCATTTACAAAAACACGATAGGAACGCTCTACGCGGGGTCGGTGAAGGGAGACATCTTTTACTCCAAAGCGCGTCGATACGCAAACAGCCTGAACAGCGCTCTTTTTTCCGACAACGTGCCAGAGAGCGTTTACGACAACGTGGTGGAGACCGCGGGGCGTTACACGCCCTTGCTGCACGAGTACATGGAGCTGCGTAAGCGGGTGCTCGGACTGGACTCCCTGCATTTTTACGACCTGAACGTCCCCCTATCGGAAGAGCCGTTAGCCGACGTGTCTTACGAAGATGCTCTGGAGATGGTGACGGAGGCTTTGGAGCCACTGGGGTCTGATTACGTATTCAACCTGAAGTGCGGTTTTTCGGAGCGATGGATCGACGTCTATGAGAATCAAGGCAAAAGGAAAGGCGCGTACTCCTGGGGCAGTTTCGGCACACGACCTTACGTGTTGTTGAACTACAACGGGACGTTGCGCGACGTCTTCACGATCGCCCATGAGATGGGGCACTCCCTCCATTCTTGGTACTCGCACGGGACACAGCCTCAAGCCTACGCGGATTACACGATCCTGCTGGCGGAGGTCGCTTCGACGACCAACGAGTCACTGCTACTCGAACACCTGCTGCGTAAGAGCACGACGGAGGCCGATAAGAAGTGGCTTTTAGCCTACTATTTCGACATGGTGAGGACGACGTTTTTCCGTCAGGCAATGTTCGCGGAGTTCGAGCGGCAAACCCATCGTAGCGCGGAAGAAAACGAGACATTGACGCCCCAGTGGCTCAGCAAGCTGTGGGGGGAGCTTTGCGGAAAATACTACGGCCCTGCCATGACAGTGGACGGTCCCATTCGCATGGAGTGGGCACGTATTCCGCACTTTTACTCCGCCTTCTACGTTTACAAGTATGTGACAGGCTTTACGGCGGCGGGCGCTTTTGCATCGGCAATTTTAAACGAGGGCGCGCCGGCTCGGGAGCGTTACCTGACCTTTCTGAAAAGTGGCGGAAGCGATTTTTCACTCGACATCTTGAAGCGCACGGGGGTAGACCTGAAAAGCCCCGAACCCTTCGAGCGAACAATGGGCACGTTCCGAGAAAAACTGGACGAGGCGAAGAATTTATTTTGAGCATGGGCAGGGAGGCGGAGGCACTTCCTTCGCTTCTTCCTCTCTTCTCTTTTTCTCTTCTTCTCTTCCTTTTGGATTTCGCGAAAGTTGGCGTTGAGACATGAAAAAGAGTTGAGACATGGAAAAAAAGGGATTGCTTTCCATCAGCGAATTGGCGGATTTCGCTCGGATTACGCGTACCGCTCTGATTCACTACGACAAAATGGGGCTACTGTCTCCCGTTGAACGAGGAGAAAATAACTATCGTTATTATTCTCACCGTCAAATCGCCTCGATCAACTTGATCGTCACACTTCAAAAACTGGGAGTGCCGCTTGGCGACATCGCGGGGCTTTTGCGGTCGCGCACGCCGGAGAGCATTATGCGTCTTTTCTCGGAACAGAGCCATCAGATTGACCAAAAAATTAAGAGACTGTCGCAGGCTCAAAAATTATTGGTGACCCTAAAGAACATCATCGGCGGAGGTGTAGCTGTCAGCGTCGACGGCGAGGAGAAGATTGAGGTCCATTGGTCCGAGCCCGAATCCATCTTCCTCGGCCCTCAAAACGACTACTCGGACGGGATGTCGATCGAAGAAGCTACGCTGAATTTTTACCGGTATTGCAGCGCGAAGGAACCAAACATGGAGCTGTATTATCCGGTGTGGGGCCTCTTTTCTGAGAAGCGAATAAAACGCGGAGACTGGGTTGGCCCAGACAGGTTTTATTTCAAAATGCCGGACGCTCCCGATAAAAAACCGGAGGGCCTGTACATCACAGGCTACATACGGGGAAACTACGGTCAAAGTGACGCTCTATACAAGAGGCTGTTGGCGTACATCGACCAACATCACCTCGAAATTTGCGGCCCCGCCTACGAAACATATCCCCTCAATGAGATTTCGATCCCTGATCCAAATCAATACCTGATGAGGATCTCCATAACTATAAAGCAACGTTAAGGATTTTTGATAAATTTCAGAACATTCTATTTGGTTTTTATGAACTCATAATACATAAATCAAGTTATGACAATAATTTAATCGATTTTATCTTATTCACGATCCCCCCTCTTGACATTGATGTGGCTTTATAGTGTATACTACCAGCCGTTTTAGGAGGATAACTCCACCAAAGAGACAAGAATAATTAATATGAGGAATCCGAGTGAGTTTTATGGGGTTGGAGTTAGGTTTTTCTTTAGTTTTACACCGTATTGGGAGCGTAAGAGAGAAACGCTATCTGAAAATAGTTTTCGAGAGACGAGTAACGGAGAGATTGAGAGACGAGTAACGGAGAAAGAGACGGAGACGAGAGAACAAGAGAGGCAACAAAAGCAGGCGTTTGTTGAAAGCAATTTTGTTGAAAGCAATATCGACAATTTAGGCTCCGGCAAAATCCAAGCAATATTAGGATCGAATCGGGTCAATGCTTAAGTTGTCGATGTTGCGTTTCTACTGGCGTAAACGTTTAAGTTCTGTCTCCCTGAGCTTGAACGTTTACGTTTTTTGTATCCTTTTCATCATATAGACGAAACACAACCAGCTCACGGTTCCTCCTGCCACAAAAGAAAAAGGCTGAAACCACCAAATGCCCCGTTCCCCCAACCACCAAGCGAAAAAATAGGCTGCGGGAACACGGGAAAACACTGATCGCGTCAATTGAGTCGCCGTACCAAAAATAGAATAACCCGTTGCCACGAAAGCCGATCCCAGAGTAAACTGCATGACCACGATGGGGTAGGCCAGCATACTGATGCGGATGGACTGGGTGGCGAGGTCCATCACCCGCTCAGAGGGGTGGAACAACCCCAAAAACAGATGGGGGAAAATAAAGATGATGGCTCCGATAACCGTCATTAATCCACCCGCGATCCACGCGGCAGTCTTGATCCCCTCCATCATGCGAGGAATGTTTCTACGACCGTAGTTGAA
Organism: Synergistaceae bacterium; assembly: GCA_031267575.1. Taxonomy (NCBI): domain Bacteria; kingdom Thermotogati; phylum Synergistota; class Synergistia; order Synergistales; family Synergistaceae; species Synergistaceae bacterium. The sequence goes on from JAIRYN010000037.1 coordinate 6,561, forward strand.
GGCCAGAAAGGGGGTCAACGCCGACCCCACTCCCATCGCGATGGTGAAATAAAAATCCTCGACTCGAATGCCCAGCATCCAGGCGGCGATGGCATGAGTCCCAAAGGTCGCGAGAACACGGTTTACTGCTCCAAAGCCCAGAGCGATGCTGCCCGTGGAGAGTGTCACAGGAAAACCCACAGCCACAATTGATTTCCAGTGAGCCATCAAAGACCTGCTCAGAGGCAAAAGGAAAGACAAAGAAATGTCCGCGTTACGCTTCATTTTGCGGTAGATATACACGGCGGCGCACACACGCCCCACGAAAGTGGCCGCGGCAGCCCCTCCCACACCCCAACCAAATGTGAAGATGAAAATGGGATCAAGGACACCATTGACCAGATTCGCGGTTGCCATGCAGATCAGAGGAGTCACCGTGTCCCCTTGACATCGGAAGACGTTGTTGGCGAGGAACGTGTAGGTGATGAACGGCGCCATCAACGGCAGCCACATGTTATAGGCGTAGGTCAATGCCAGCATCTCGTCTCCCGACGCGCCAAGCCGATTGAAGATCGCGCCCGATACCGTGGGAATGAGCATGGGAAAAACCAAAACGGTAAGGATATATCCCAAGGCTAAACCAGAAAAAGCCACTTTCCGCGCGACCGGCAAATTGCCACGCCCCAAGTTTTGCCCGATCAGCGCGGTTACGCCTCCTCCCAGTCCCTCCAGCAGGGCGAAGAACGCGATGTTGACGGGAAAGGTCAAAGACACAGACGCCGTGGACAGTTCCCCCAACCAGGAGATGAAGATCGTGTCCACCATAAAAAAAAGCGTGTTTAAAAGCATCATACCAATGGCGGGCATGGACATCTGCAAAAGCGTAAGCCATACCGGCCCCTCGCCCAAGTCGGCCGGTTTGGAAAAAGAACGGATAAAGTTTGTAAAGCTCATCGAAATTAACCTCCGAAGACATTATAGAGACGCACGACCGCGCGTCTCTACATCCATCCACCCTTGTTGCCTTGTTGGAAACTTCTCAATTCTTGTTGGAAACTTCTCAATAAAAATAGCGAGAGCCGTTTATTAACTCAAAGATAACTCCTTGGCCTCGAAGATCTTCAATGTTCCGCCTTTTCCAAGGAGCCCCTCCCGGCGCTCCTTGAAGGTCTTCAGATGCGGGGATTTCAAATGATCGCGTAGAGAATCCAGATCCGTCCACTCCTCGACGAACTGTAACGTCACATCATCCTCGCTGGACACAAACAACTCATAATGAACGCATCCTTTTTCCTTACGGGTCGTCTCGATACAAGGTCGAGCCAATTCCACAACCTCCGCTCTTTTTCCCGGAAGACTCTCGAATTTGGAAGTAACGACAATCATTTTATTCACATTCACACCTTTCTACTTCAGCTTCTGCTTTGTTTATTGTATCATTACTTCACATCTTATCTATTTCTATCTATTTATCTATTTCTATCTATTTCCGCTTCGTCAACTAAAACTAGCTCCACCTCACTATCGTCTGCCCGATTTACGATAAAGCGATGAGAAAGTCAACGGCTTCAGCCGTTGTTGGATGAGATTGGATGAGATTGGATGAGAATTGCAACGCCGCCATTGGCAGCGTTTGTTTTGTATTTGGTTTCTTGCCATATATCTACTTTCATGTTAAACTCCTTTTATGGCTTATCAACGCGAGGTGCGGGGCGGAACACGACCGGGATATCAATCGGGATTATTGATGATTATTGATGCGGCTGTAAATATTCTCAGAGTGGGGGCATCCACTCTTAAAAAATAAAAAATTAAAAAATAAAAAAGAAGAAGACTTAAGACCGGTTTCAGTCGGCTGTCTTTGTCGATCTTAGAATCCCACAACTTTAGTCGTGGGAGTATGTCAAAGGGCTTCCATCAGGACTTCCATTTTTCCGCCACAGGCCATTCCATCCTCTTCCGCCAAGTCCTCCATATCGATGGTCTTCAAACGGTACCCGCCTTCCAGGATGACTTGCCTCGCGTCCCTCGCCACGTCCGCTTCGGCGCAGCCGCCACCGATGCTGCCGACGGTTCTTCCGTCGTAAAAAACCGCCATCTTCGCGCCCGCTTCTCGGGGCGTCGATCCTTTGGCGGACACGACCGTTATCACCGCTATACGCTCTTCTGTCCCTTCCTTCGCCGTGCCACCGAGCAACTGCATCAGCTCCATATTGGCGTGACACTCTCGTTTTCGCGATATGCCGCCGCGTTTTTCCCGCACGATTTCCGCCAGAATGGACAGAGCGATTTCCTCAGGGCTCACCGCGCCGATGTCCAGCCCGATTGGCGCGTGCAACCGCTCCAGGCGCTCTGGTGAAAAACCCTCTTCTTTCATCTGCCGCCGCACGAGGGCGACCCGACGACGCGAGCCGATCATCCCCACATACAAAGGAAAAGTTTCACTCGACAGAACGCTTCGCAGGCACTCTATGTCGTGTCTGTGCCCCCTCGTCATGATCGCCACGTAGTCGTTGCCCCAAAACGTCAAACGCTGGGATACCCTTTCGAAGCTCTCGCAGATTACCTCACTGGCGTTGGGAAAGCGCGTTCTGTCGGCAAAAAAAGGTCTGTCGTCAAAGACGGTCACTTTGAACTTTAGGAGACTCGCCATTTCGGACAAGGGCATCGCAATGTGACCCCCGCCAAAAACAATCAAACGTTGAGAAGGGAGAAAATGTTCCACAACCACAATCTCTCCTTTACTTTCTTTAGCATACAACGAGTAGCTATTATCCCATTTATTCGTCCAGTAGGCGACGGACGCTCCAGTATGCAGGGTTTTTTCCAGACCGGAAGGCTCAATCACCGTGACCAAAACCGTGTCTTGCCCCTCTTGCAAGTTCTGAAACAGTTCACAGTACACTCTTTTCATATTTTCCATTTTCATATTTTCCATAAGACGCCTCCCGCGACGTATCTGCTTGTATGGGCTATTATTATTAAAACATATCAGACAAACAAACAAAACCGGGGGTGATAATTTTGTTGTTGAAAACGAAAAAGGAGCGCGCCGAAAAATTTTCAAATCTAATTCCAAATCTAATTCCAAATCTAATTTTGAATCTAATTTTGAATTTAATGTGGGCGTGGGTCGCAAAAAAGGTCGAAAGTTTTGGAGAAAGTTTTGGAGGCTATAATCATGGCTAAACGCGAGACGCGGATGATGGACGGCAACACGGCCGCGGCTTATGTTTCCTATGCCTTCAGCGAGGTAGCGGCCATTTTCCCAATCACCCCGTCCTCTCCTATGGCGGAGTTAGCGGACGAGTGGTCGGCAAACGGCAGAAAAAATCTCTTCGACAGAACGATGCGCGTGGTGGAGATGCAGTCGGAAGGAGGCGCGGCCGGGGCGCTCCACGGCTCGTTGCAAGGGGGAGCTCTGACTACGACCTATACATCGGCTCAAGGGCTCTTGCTGATGATTCCCAACATGTACCGCATCGCGGGGGAGCTTCTGCCCGCCGTGTTTCACGTCAGCGCCCGTGCCCTGGCCAACAATTCCTGGAGTGTCTTCGGCGACCACCAGGACGTCATGGCAACTCGCCAAACGGGATTCGCCATGTTGGCCTCCAGCAACGTGCAGGACGCCATGAACCTGGCGGCTGTGGCGCATTTGACCGCTATCAAGTCCAGAATCCCTTTCCTGCACTTCTTCGACGGTTTTCGTACCTCTCACGAGGTCCAGAAAATCGAGGTACTAGAGTACGAAGAGCTGGAAAAGCTCCTGGACAAGGACGCTCTCAAGAGCTTCCGCGACCACGCTTTGAGCCCTGACCACCCCGTTCACAGAGGGATGACCCAGAACCCCGACGTGTTTTTTCAGATGCGGGAGGCGGTCAACCCCTGGTACCGGGATTTGCCAGCGATCCTCGATCATTATTTTCAGGAGATCAACACGTTGACAGAACGCGATGGCAAAGAAGGCCGTCAGCCTTACGCTTTTTTCAACTATTACGGGGCCTCGGACGCTGAACGCCTAGTGATCGCGATGGGTTCGGCCTGCACAACCATCGAGGAAACGGTGGATTGGATGAACGCCCGGGGGGAGAAAGTGGGACTGATTAACGTCCGCGTGTACCGTCCTTTCTGTCCCGAACGCCTGGTCGCGGCATTGCCGAGAACGGTGAAAAAAATCGCCGTCCTGGACCGTACCAAAGAACCTGGGGCCGCAGGGGAACCTCTTTACACAGATGTGCGCAGCGCCTTCTATGAGCTCGCCCTGGCAGGAGCCTCGGAGGCGGGGTTTGCTGCTTTACCTCTGGTTGTAGGGGGGCGCTATGGTCTAGGAGGCAAGAACTTTGGTCCGTCGGACGTTCTAGCCGTTTTCGAGAACCTGGCGCTGAGCGAGTCCAAGAACGGCTTCACCGTGGGCATCGACGACGACGTCACAATGACCTCCCTGCCACGCCCCAAGGAGGATTTCGACCCTTCCCACGCAGGAACAACAGCTTGCAAATTCTGGGGTCTTGGATCCGACGGAACGGTTAGCGCCAACAAAAGCGCTGTCAAGATCATCGGAGACTACACGGACCTCTACGCCCAGGCTTATTTCGCCTACGATTCCAAGAAGTCAGGAGGCATCACGATCTCTCATCTGCGGTTCGGGAAAACACCCATCAAGTCTTCCTATTACATCAGCAAAGCGGATTTTGTCGCCTGCCATAACCCCGCTTACGTGGGAAAATACGACCTCCTGAGCGATTTGAAGCCGGGAGGGTGTTTTCTCCTAAACGCCCAGTGGAGTCTCGATGAAATCGAAAAAAATCTCCCCGGTGACATGAAACGCGCCCTTGCCCGAAAGGGAGCGGCGTTTTACGTCATCGACGCCGTGAAGATCGCTCAGGAACTCGGCCTTGGAAGCCGCATCAATATGATTATGCAAGCGGCGTTTTTCAAACTCGTAAACATCATTTCCGTCGAGGACGCCACCAAATATCTGAAGGAGGCGGCCGCCGAGTCCTATGGCAAGCAGGGAGAGGAAGTTGTCGAGAAAAACTTCACCTCTATCGACCGAGGCATCTCCGACGTGATTTCCGTCCCCGTTCCGGCGGAATGGAAAGAAAAATGGAAAGAAAAATGGGAAGAGGCTTCCGACGCGCCCCGCGACGAAAATCTTTCTGTCCCAGAGTTCATTGCGAAATTCGTGAATCCCATCAACCGTCAAGAGGGCGACCAGTTGCCCGTCAGTGTCCTGAAGGGCTGCGAAGACGGAACGTTTCCTCTGGGGTCCAGCGCTTTTGAAAAGCGGGGGATTGCCGTGTTCGCGCCGGTGTGGAAATCGGAAAACTGCGTTCAGTGCAACCAGTGCGCTTTCGTGTGCTCTCACGCCGCCATTCGCCCGCTTCTAGCGGATGAAGAAGAGTTGACCGGTGCGCCGGAAAAGTTCCAGACAAAACCCGCGTCGGGCTTTTTCGACAGACCTGGCAGGCGATTCCACTTGTCCATTTCGCCTTTGGATTGCGCCGGCTGCGGCAACTGCGTTGACGTGTGCCCCGCCAAAGAAAAAGCCCTCGAAATGACACCTCTGGCCTCGCAATTGCCTTGGGGCACGGAATTGTGGAATTTCGCGGCTTCTCACGTTTCTTACAAAGCTCTTCCAGAGGAACAGTTACGTACCGTCAAGGGAAGTCAGTTTGCCCAACCTCTGCTGGAGTTCAGCGGGGCTTGCGCCGGCTGCGGGGAGACGCCCTACGTGAAACTTCTAACCCAGCTCTTCGGGGACCGGCTTTACATCCAGAACCCCTCCGGCTGCACCACCGTCTGGGGCGGAAGCTGTCCTGCTATTCCCTACACCGTCAATGCTCAGGGACACGGGCCCACGTTTGCTTATTCCTTGTTTGAGGACTGTGGAGAGTACGGATTTGGGATCCACATTGGGACCACTCAAGTGCGCGATCTCGTGGCTAATAAAGTAGCCCAAGTCCTCAAAGAGAATTTGCCTCACGAACTTAGGAACGCCATGAAAGAGTGGTATGAAGAGAGGGAGTCGGGTCTCGCGACCCGTGAGCGTGCCTCTCGCCTCACAGCGATTTTGGAGTTTTATAAAAACAAAAACAACGATCCTTTGCTCAATAAAATTCTCAATGAGATTTATGATCGCCGCGACTTTTTCGTTCGTAAAGCGCAGTGGATCGTGGGCGGGGATGGCTGGGCTTACGATATTGGCTATGGCGGCCTGGACCACGTGGCGGCGTCCGGCGAGAACGTCAACATTCTGATCCTGGACACAGAGGTTTACTCTAACACCGGAGGACAATCCTCCAAAGCCACGCCCGCCGCGGCCATTGCGGGTTTTGCTGCCAGTGGCAAAAAAACCCGCAAAAAAGACCTAGGCATGATGATGATTCCCTATGGAAACATCTACGTTGCCCAGGTCGCTATGGGGGCGGACAAAAACCAGACATTGAAGGCGTTCGTGGAGGCAGAGGCGTATCCTGGGGTGTCGGTCGTCATCGCCTACTGTCCCTGCATCAACCACGGGATCTCTTTGGGTATGGGCAAGTCTCAAGAGCAGGAAAAACGCGCTGTCGATGCGGGTTACTGGGGTCTTTATCGCTACAACCCCTTGTTAAAGAATCAAGGAAAAATCCCCTTCATCCTGGACTCAAAAACTCCCCATGCGAGCTTTCAGGAGTTTTTGAAAAGCGAGGTCCGCTACGCGGCACTATTCCGTCAGTTCCCCGACCTGGCTCAGGACCTTTTCAACCAGTGCGAGCGCGACGCCATGGATCGCCTGACGGCTTACCAGCGTCTGGCAAAACCGCTGGACTTTACACTCACCCCCATCGAAGCGAGATAAACACATTGGGTTACCCTCGCACTTTGTAGATGGTATCTTTGATATTATCTTTAGTAGACGCTATCGAGGCAGAGACGCACGGACGTGCGTCTCTGCTCTTGCGCTGTTACCCGCGCACTTTGTACACGCTGTCGAGAAGTGTCCCGTCCCTATTCTCCACCACCGCTACCACGCGACTCCGGTCAAATTCAGGAAGGTCGGGAACGCCGGTCATCTTCTCCACCTCGGCTTTGAGGTCCCGTATGTCCTTGACCGGCAGACGCGCGTCTCTGGCGAGCTTCAAGAGATCCTCTCTTCTGGGGTTGATACAAATTCCCCGCTCCGTGACGAAAGCGTCCACCGTCTCACCCGGCGTGCAAACAGTGGTCACGCTTTCCTTGATGGTGGGAACCCCGCCGCGGAAGGAGGGCGCCACAATCACGGCCAGCTTCGCCCCCGCCGCGGTGTCTTGGTGTCCACCGATGGCCCCCCTTAGAACGCCGTCGTGTCCTGTCTGAACGTTGACGTGGAAGTTCACGTCGATATCCAACGCCGCCAACACCACGGTATCCAAGTTGTGGGCGACGCATCCCTTATTGAAGGGGTTCGCGTAGCAAGAGGCGTCGATCTCGATGTGGTTGGGGTTACGCGTCATGGAGTCCGTCACGGCCTTGTCAAAGCTCTGGGTGTCCAGCATGGCCTCAAAGTAACCCTGCTCCAGCATCTCGATCATGTACCCGGACATTCCCCCCAGGCCGAAAGCGCCCTTGATTTTTTTTGCTGCCATGTATTCCTTGACATAAACTGCCACGGCGAGGCTGGCCCCGCCGGCTCCAACCTGGAAGGAACATCCATTGATCAGGAGTCCGGAGGCCGCGATCAGGTCGAAAGCGTTGCGGGCGACGCGCAGGTCCACAGGGTTACGGCTGATGCGGGCCGCGCCAGTGGCAATTTTCGAGGGGTCTCCGATACTGTCGATCACTAGAACTTGATCTACCAAATATTGAGGTATGGAGATCCGGGGTCGCAAGGGATAATCTTGAAGGTTGTCAGTTACGGCAATGACGTGGCGGGCGTGGCGGGCGTCCACTTGAGCGTATCCCAGGGAACCGCAGGCCGAGCGGCCGGAGCTGCCCGTCATGTTGCCGTACTTGTCGCAGGCCGGCGCCGCCAGAAAAGCCACGTCGATGGGAATATCTCCTTGCTCCACTGCCCGAGCTCTACCTCCGTGGCTCCGGAGAACCACGGGAATATCGAGTTCTCCCGCGGAAATGGCTTTACCCACCTCGCCCCGCGCTCCCGATGAAAAAAGCCGGGAGACCAGGCCGTTGCGCAGGTAGCCGGCGACCATATCGTGGCTATCAGGAAGGGAGCTGGGGGCCAATGTCAGATTCTTGAAGCCCATCTCGTCCAGGGTCTTCAAAATCGTCGGAATGACCGCGTCTCCGTTGCGCAGGTGATGATGGAAGGAAATCGTCATGCCGTCTTCCAATCCCGACCGCTCCACAGCTTTTTTTATGTCGTCCGTCACCTTGTCGTGTCGGGGTTCTCTGGGATTGAGTGGAAAATTTTTCCGCGTCGGGGTCAATTGGCGTTGAAGATAGGCAAAGGGAGAAACGTAGGGTTCATATTTCCCCAATCCCGGAATTTCCACGGGTACGGCCCGCGAGATCGCGTTTTCAACCATTTCGAGATTCATAAGCCCGCCTCCATTCATAAGCCCACTTCCTCGTCGATGCCGTACAGGTGTCCCAGTTCAATGAGGGAGAACGCCCGCACGACGATAGGACCGTCCACCATACGTCCGTCCACGGATATGACCCCTTTGCCCTCCCGTTCGGCCTGTTCCGCCGCGTCCACGATACGAAAGGCTCGGCGCAGCTCCCGTGGATCGGGCCGGTAGGCCTCGTGAATGGCGTCGATCTGCATGGGGTGAATGGCCGCCTTGCCCGTAAAACCCATTTGAGCCGCCAGCTTCGCCTCGTTTTTTAAACCCTCCGTGTCCTCGATGTCCGTCCAAACCGTGTCAAAGGCCATCAGGCCCGCGGCTTTTGCCGCCATCACCACACGACCCCTGGCGTAAAAAAGCTCCACGCCGTCGCGGGTTTTCTGAACTCCCATATCGGCGGTCAGATCCTGTCCGCCCAAGGTGAGGGCTTCCACTCGCTCCGAGGCCCGGGCGATGTCGAAAGCGTGTTCAATGCCGTGGGCCGTTTCCAGCATCGCGTGGATGCGGACTTCGCCCAAGGGCATTCCATGATCCTTTTCAATACGGGATATGATCGCGTCGGCGTGCTTCACGTCCTCTGGAGAATGACATTTAGGGACGCGCACCGCCACGGGCCTAGCGGGAATAATCTCCTCCAGATCGTCCTCGAAATAAGGCGTATCGGCCCCATTGACCCGCACGGTCACAATAACGCCTCCGAAATCGATCTCCTTGACAAAGTGGGACACCAGGCGCCGCGCCGCGTCTTTCTCGCGTTCGGCCACGGCGTCCTCCAAGTCAAGCAACACGCTGTCTGCCCCAAACGCCGGCACATGCTGCATCATTCCCGGATTGTTTCCAGGCATGTAGAGCATAGAGCGGCAGGGACGTCTTTTCTTGCGTTCTCTCATCGACAATTCCCCCTCAGTCCGCCTTTACAGCGCGCTCGAAGGCCGTTTCGATTCGGGCTCGCAGCGTCGCCTCCAGGGCTCCTCGGTCCTGTATCTGGACCACGGCCGGAGCGTAACGCCGCGCGATTTCTCCCGCGATACGCTCGGTCCTTTCCTTGAAGATCGCCTCGTTTTGTCCGCCATACTCCAGAACATAAGAATCCGCGGGCGAAACCACCACCATACAATCAGACGACTCCAATGTTCCCGCCTGAGCTTTTTTGAGCAACACGCAATCACCGATCCTTTCAGCGTACTAATACCTAAACACATTTTAGCGTTTTACAATAGCGTATCAAGTAGCAATATTGATGAATTATAGCTTATTTAGATACTATGTGTTGCCTACATATTTAAAAAGCATATACAAAACTTCATAGGTACCTTCTTTAGAATTTGTCCAGATCATTCTCTAGATCATTCTTGAACGCAACTCTATCATAAAATACGTATTTTTTGCAGCTTGATTCTCATATAGAATACTGTACTCTGTATGTAGAGTCAAGAATGATGGAAAAAGAACCGATGAGGAATCAGTAATTGCCACAAAAAAATTTTATTTTGTGGTAAATTTGTAGTAAAATTTTATTTTGTAGTAAAATTTTAAATTTGTAATGAAGTTTAGTAATGAAGTTTGGGATTTTGAAGAGGGGTGAGCTCACTCAGAAGAGAATATTTTTCGGCGCTAAAGCGGTGCTCGTGGGATATTTCTTCGAGCTTTGTGAGACTTAGCTTTTTCTTTGGCTTTATAGTCGAAGAAATACTATGCGGAATGTATCTACTCATTATAAGTAGGTATTAGTACGCTGAAAGGATCGGACCGGTATTTAATGATGAATATTACAATCATTGCTTACGCGATGCTCATTGTTTTCATGTATGTCATTATGACGAAGAAAATGTCTCCGCTTACCACTCTTGTGTTTATTCCACTTGTCTTTTCGGTTATCGCCGTGCTTGCCGGAGTCGCTATCAGTGAGCGGGGAAACCCGGTCTCTATCGCCGAACTGGGAAAATTTGCCATTGATGGCATCAGAACGACCTCAGTTACGGGTATCATGTTGCTTTTCGCCATCTTGTATTTCGCGTTGATGTTGAACGCCGGATTGTTTGACCCAGTCACAAAGAGCATGATCCGTTTTGCCAAGGGAGACCCTGCCAGGATATTGGTGGCCACGGCCATCGTCGCGGCCGCGGTTTCTTTGAACGGCGACGGTACCACGACGACTATGATCTGCTGCGCCGCTTTCATTCCCATCTATAAAAAACTCGGACTCAAAATGATGAACCTGGGCGTCTTGCTGATCCTGCAAAACACGATCATGAACTTGCTGCCTTGGGGAGGCCCCACTGCCCGGGCTCTCAGCGTTCTCCATATCGAGGAGAACATCCTTCCCTACATCTGGCCTGGAATGCTCGCCGCCGCCCTCTATATGATTGGGGTTGGTTATTACCTCGGCCGTCAAGAACGAAAACGCCTCGGTATCACCACCCTCACGAACGAGGCCATCGACCAGCTCACCCAGGTCTCCGACCCGGAGGTCCTCGAATTGCGTCGCCCCAAAAACATCTGGATTAACTCGATCATGACTATCGTTTTGCTGGGCCTTTTGGTCAAGGATTTTTTCCCGCCGGTGTTCCTCTTTATGACGGGTACAGTGCTGGCGCTCCTGATTAACTACCCCAACCTTAAGGAGCAGAGCCGTCGCATCGCCGATAACGCAGGTGACGCGGTGCAGGTAGTTATTTTGGTGTTCGCGGCCGGCCTCTTCATGGGGCTTTTCACGGGAACTGGCATGGCTACCGCTATAACCAAGAGTCTTGCTACCATCATTCCGGCCAGCTGGGGAGGATACTGGGGGCTCGTGGTGGCCGCTTTGTCCGCTCCGGGGACATTCTTCCTCTCCAACGACGCCTTCTACTATGGGGTGTTGCCGGTGCTCGCCGAGGCGGGGTATTCTTACGGCTTCACGCCCATGCAGATGGCTGTAGCCTCTCTGATGGGGCAAGCGTTCCATTTGTTGAGTCCTCTAGTGGCGTTCATCTATCTTCTGCTCAAGTTAACCGACCTGGATATGGGGCAGTGGCAGAGAGAGTCTGCCAAATGGGCAATCGGGATATTCGTCATTTTCGTCGCCATTCTCATCCTGACCGGGGCAATGCCCTATCACATTCCTCAAGGCTAATGGTAAAGTCTATATAATTGCTTTTGCGCCCTCCCATTTTATCGGGAGGGCGTGTTATTTCAAAATCTATTTCAAAATATTAGTGAGTTCCATCACGATTACAGCTCAATATGGATTGCCCTCAGTATAATAAGAGGCGCACGCGAAGTTATGAATTTAAAAAATCCAAGAGAAATTTTCAGAGATTTTTAATGAGGAAAGGTTCGGTTGTGTGAGTCGTAATGAGTGACAAAAATGGATGATCAAAATGGATAATCAAAATGGATGACAAAGGAGAAATTATCAGCTCTTACGAGGTAGACGAAAACCTGGTCCTGCAAATTTGGACGAAAGGCCTTTCTCCTAGGCTGGTAATTTTTAACAAAACCCAGAACAAGAAAAAGTTCATACGACTCAATTGGCTGGAAAACCTCGACCGTACCCTTTCTATCAAGGGGAAAAAAAGGGGATCGATCATCAATTATACGTTATCAAATTTGTTGTCGCCTCTACAGCGTATTTTATCGGAATACGCCGTGTACACTCCTTTTAAAACGTACCTTTGGAGGTTCTCCGTGACCCTCGAAAGGGTGTTGCACGCTCCGGCTATCGTTTTCGATAAAAGCGAATTTTCTCTCTTGCCGGAGGAAAAACGCTCTCGCATTTGGATCTCGGATCTTACGGGAGAGGAAAAGGGGAGCGGTTTTTTCCGTCCTTTTTTCCCACTGAACGAAAGGGAAAACAAGACAGTTTCTGAGAAAGGGCTGCTCTTCGTCGAAAACCGATGCGGTATTGACGACCTGGTAAGAACCGGCGCGCTTCGCAAGTTGAACGGGGCAAACATCGCCAGGTGGTATCGGCCAGTGCGTATCATGGCTGCGGCGATATTACTGGGCTTCTCCTACTGCGGAGAGGATGGTGCGGAGTTCACCGACGAAATTTGGCGCGCCGGGCAACTGGAAAAACCCTTAAGCTTCAAAATCGGTGATCCTCGCCTGAAATCCCTGGGACGCAAGTTCGTGGGGTACGTGCGGCATATGGAGAAGTTGAGCGATATAACAGTATGGGCGTCTTTAGACAGCGACAAAGATCTGCTGGGTGATGGATATACTCGAAAGCGGCGTGTGGACTTTCCTGCCGGCCTTTTGGGGAATATAGACACCGTCGTGACCTTCTTTGAACGCGAAGACGGCATGATGGCGTTGGGATATAAACCCAAGCTGAAACGATCAATGGGAAGTGGAGCGGGGTTTTATTATGCCTCACCTCCGCAAAAATCTCAGGAAAAGCAGGAATTAATCTACACTCTACCGATATTTTTGTATAAAAAAGCTCTTCTCGACGACTCTCTTGGAGGAGCCGCAGATGACTATTTTACCGTGGGACAGTTGACCTCGGCAAAGATGTTCGAGGCATGGTGCGATAGCCTGATTCCCTATATTGCCTATTTTGTGAGTATGTGATTCGAGAGGTGCTTCTCCTCGTTAAGCCCAAACTCCAAAAGATATCCGAAATTGTGAACTATAATTGTGAACTATAACCACAATAGAAAAGTAGAAAATGAACCGCAGCTCCTAAAAGCTTCCGCGTCTTAGAACCGCGGTTCACTCATTCTCCTCTTATATCATCTCACATCTATCATCTCACATCTCACATCGTTTTACGCTTTGGGAGAATTTCCCTTTAGAATTCAGAGAGTTGCCACCCGCTCTGCTATCTTGGCGGAGAGATTTCGCACTTCCTGCGCCTGAGTCTCGTACCCTCCGCGACCCATAAGTCCGTAGGTGTAGTTCTTGCCCTGCTCCACGCCGGGCTGGTCGAAGGGGTCGATCCGCATCAGCCACCCCGTCATGGCCGTCATGTATTCGTAGAACTGAATCAGTCCTCCCAGATGGTACGCGTCCAACAGGGGAACTGAGAGCGTAACCACGGGACGGCCCACTTTCGCCAAAGCTGCGACCGTGGCGGAGGCCTCGAAGTTGCGCAGCTCGTCCATAGACTTTCCGTAAAGATAGGAAAGTTTCTCGAACGCTTTCTCTGGGACCGCGGGTAGGGCGATATCTTTGTGCCCCTGGTTCACGGTGAGGACCGTGTAGAATTTATCGTCCGGCCCCGATGTGTAAAGCTGGATCTGAGAATGCTGGTCGATGGCCCCCAGGGCCCGCGCCGGCGTCGAGCCGTGCCCTCCCTTGCCCAGGGACTCGCCCCAAAGCTGGGCAAACCACTCGCAGAACTTCTCCAACGCGTCGAGGTAGGGCATCAGAACGTCGATGTTACGACCTTCGTTCATGTGGAGGTAAGAAAGCCCCGAAAGGATCCACGCGGGATTCTCCAAAACCGTCTCGGCCTTGGCGAGCGCCTCGTCCATAGCAGCCGCCCCAGCAAGAAGGGCCTTGCAGTCGATGCCCAACGCCCATGCCGAAAGCAACCCCACGCAAGAGAGAACGGAAAAACGGCCCCCCACGTCTTCGGGAAGAATCAGGCTCTTGCAGCCCGTCTCATCAATGAAGGGACGCAGAATACCCTTTTCCTTGTCCGTCACCACGATCACTCGCTCGCAGGCCGCCGCCTCGCCCAAGGTATCCCGGAGTTTTTCCCAAAAGAACAAAAAGTTCGAAGCGGTCTCCGCCGTGCTGCCTGACTTGCTGACGACGATAACGGCGGTACTTTCGGGATCGATCAGCTCCCAGATTGCCCGGTTGTCCACGGGATCCACGTTGTCGGACATAAAAAAACGGGGATGCCCTCGCTTGGCTTTGGAGAGCTCGTTCCAGTAAGGCGGCAAAAGCGCGCCGTGGAGCATCAAGTTACCTAAGGCGGAGCCCCCGATCCCCACTTGAACGATGGAGTCTCGCGTACCTAGCCAGCGCGACAAAGTCAGAACGTCGTCCACATTACGCTTGGGTAGGTTGAGCCACCCGAATCCCGCTTTCCCTTCCAAAGCGTTTTTGCGCAGCCACGCGTCACCTTCTTTGAACCCCGGCGTCAGGCTCTCCAAGTCGGAGAAGGCCACCGCGCGCTCACCACTCGTGAAAGCGGCTCCATACGCGAGCGATAAAAATAATTTTTCGTTCACCCGAAAAACCTCCTCTCGAAAATCTCAGGCTTCTGAATCTCGGATTTTAACCGAGGATGGTTCTTTTGAATCTACAGACTCGATCTCCATTAGCCCAATAATCGATTTCACGAACATTGTACTTCTTGCCGGCATAAGCCTCCTCCGTTGGTCCACTCACAATAGCTTGATAAATTGAAAAAACCGTCTTGCGTTCATGTCTCCATGACGATACACTAAATAATGCTTATTCCAACATCTCAAATAATATCACAAGAGAAGGTAGAGGAGCTGATGTTTTAATGACTGCGGCTATTGCGGGAACCATCTCGAACCTGGAGACTCGACTCACCCCGATCATCGAGAGGTATCGCGGTAAGGTGGGCGTGGCTATACCGCTGTTGGCGGATGTACAAAAGGAGATCGGCTACGTGGCCGAGGAGGCCGTGGAGTACGTGGGCACCGAGCTGGGGATTTCGGCGGCGGAGCTTTTCGGGGTCGCGACGTTTTACGCCATGTTTCGCTTCCAGCCCCAGGGAAAATACGTCGTCCGCCTGTGCCGAGGAACGGCCTGCCACGTTCAAGGATCCGGACGGGTGGCGGAACAACTGGAAAGATCGCTGGGGATTCACGACGGCGAAACCACGGAGGACCTGATGTTCACCCTCCAATACGTGGCGTGTTTGGGATGTTGCAGCTTGGCTCCGGTGATGTTGGTGGGTAACGATGTTCACGGTCGCCTGACGCCTGAAAAAGCTGTCGCTGTGTTGGAAGATCTGCGGAAAGCGCAATAGAGCTGTTAATACGCGCTTTAGAAGTCATATTAGAAGTCATATTAGAAGCCATATTTGAAAAAGCTTTATTTGAAAGAGTCATAATTTGAAAGAGTCATATCTGGGGGTGTCGCGTTGAACAAATTGAGCAAGACGACGGTAACAATTGGGCTGGCTAGCTGCGGAGTGGCCTCCGGCGCGCTTCCCGTTGCCGAGGAACTCGAAAGGCTTTTGGCCGGCCGCGAGGATGTGGAGATCAAGAAAGTGGGCTGCATTGGCTATTGCTACATGGAGCCTCTGGTGGGTGTAGAACGCGACGGGAAAAACTACACCTACGGCAAGGTGAACGTGGAGATTCTCCGCCGGATCGTGGATGAGCACGTCAATGGGAACAAAATTGTGAAAGAACACCTGATCCTAACCGACGGAACGGGAAAGCAAGACAGCGATAGCGGTAGCGAAAACTCTCGCATGGAGAAGCAGGTACGCATCGTCCTGCGCAATAGCGGGCTCATCGACCCTAAAAACGTGGATGAGTATATCGCCCGAGAGGGCTACCAGGGTCTCGCCAAGGCCGTTCAGAAAATGTCCCGGGACGAGGTCATCAAAGAAGTGCTGAACAGCGGTCTTCGAGGTAGAGGCGGGGCGGGATTTCCCACGGGGATGAAGTGGCGCTTTGCCCGCGACGCTAAGGGTACGCAAGCCAATGCGTCGAACCCCAACGGAACCGACAAATACATGGTCTGTAACGCGGACGAGGGCGATCCCGGCGCGTTTATGGACCGCTCCGTTCTGGAAAGCGACCCCCACAGCGTCATTGAGGGCATGACCATCGGAGCTTACGCTGTGGGAGCGTCTCATGGGGTCATCTACTGCCGCGCGGAGTATCCTATGGCAATTCAGCATCTGGATATCGCCCTAGGACAAGCTCGGGAGTGGGGTTTTTTGGGGAAGGGTATTCTGGGGGACCCGGACTTCGATTTCGACATTTATGTCAAAGAAGGGGCCGGCGCCTTCGTCTGCGGCGAGGAGACGGCGCTGATCGCCTCCATCGAGGGACAGCGGGGTATGCCCCGTCCTCGTCCACCCTTTCCAGCCAACAGCGGGGTCTGGAAAAAGCCTACGAACATCAACAACGTGGAGACCTACGCCAATGTGCCCTGGATTCTGCTCCACGGGGCCGAGGCCTTCAATCGCTACGGGCACGGCCGCAGCAAGGGGACGAAGGTCTTCGCCCTAGCTGGTAAGATCAAAAAAGGTGGACTGGCTGAGGTCCCCATGGGTATGCCCCTACGGGAGGTCATTTACGACATCGCCGGGGGCATAGAAAACGACCGAAAGTTCAAGGCCGTGCAATTGGGCGGCCCCTCCGGCGGTTGTGTGCCGGAGCATTTGTTGGATACCCCGGTGGACTACGAGTCCATCAACGCTACGGGAGCCATCATGGGGTCCGGCGGCATGGTGGTCATGGATGAAGACACCTGCGTAGTGGACGTGGCGCGCTTTTTCCTGGCCTTCGTGCAAAAGGAGTCCTGCGGAAAATGCCCATTCTGCCGAGTGGGCACCAAACGGATGTTGGAGATCCTCGAAAGAATTACGCGAGGCGAGGGTGTGCTGGAGGACATCGATAAACTTCTGAGCCTGGCAGAGCAAATCAAAGACGGCTCTCTGTGCGGCCTGGGCCAGACCGCGCCTAACCCCGTGCAGACGACGCTGAAGTACTTCCGGGACGAGTACATCGCCCACATCGTCGAAAAAAAGTGCCCGGCCAAGGTATGCGCGGCATTGATCCGCTACTCTATCGACCCGTCGCGCTGTATCGGTTGCGCACGCTGCTCGAAGGTCTGTCCGGTCAAGGCCATTTCAGGAGAGGTGAAGAACCCGCACCACATCGACGAAGAGGTCTGCGTGCGCTGTGGGCTCTGCAAAAAGACCTGCCCGGTCTCCTGCATAGAACTGAGTTCGGGGGACACCGATCCCAAGGCGTCGGTGGCGTAGGGAGGAAGATGAGAGACGATGAACAGAATCGATAGAACGGTAAAAGTCACCATCGACGGGAAAGATGTCTATGGGTATCCGGGACAGAAGGTGTTGGAGCTGTGCGGCGAGGCGGGTATAGAGATCCCGACGCTCTGTTATGACCCCCATCTGTCCGTCCACGGCGGTTGCTCCGTCTGTTTGGTGGAGATTGAGGGCGCGCGCGCTCTAATGCGCGCCTGCACTAACGCCATTGCTCCGGATATGGTGGTCCGCACGGGTACGAACCGTGTATTGGCGGCCC
Source organism: Synergistaceae bacterium (assembly GCA_031267575.1). Taxonomy (NCBI): domain Bacteria; kingdom Thermotogati; phylum Synergistota; class Synergistia; order Synergistales; family Synergistaceae; species Synergistaceae bacterium. The sequence goes on from JAIRYN010000037.1 coordinate 24,292, forward strand.
GCCGTCTGGCCCTGGAATTGATGTTGTCCGACCATGTAGGAGATTGTCGCCCGCCCTGCAACCTGGCCTGCCCGGCTCAGGGGAAGGTTCAGTCCTATGTCAACCTAACAGCCCAGGGAAAGTTTCGAGAGGCTCTGGACGAGCTACACGATCACATCACGATGCCCGCCTCCATCGGGCGTGTTTGCCCCGCTCCATGCCAGACGAAATGCCGCAGAAACTTCGTGGACGAGACGGTCTCCATCCGGGAGATCAAGCGTTTCGTGGCGGACTGGGCCCGAGAGCAAGGCTCCCTAGGCGACGTTCTCAAAGTTGCTGAGAACGGAAAAAGCATAGCCGTCGTGGGAGGTGGACCCGCTGGGCTTTCTTTCGCCTACTTTGCGCGGCGTTTAGGCTACAGCGTGACGGTCTACGAGAAAGAACAGGCCCTGGGAGGCATGATGCGTTACGGGATTCCGGATTATCGCTTGCCTCCGTCGGTGGTGGAAGAGGAAGCGCGGTGGATTCTGGATCACGGCGTGAGAGTTGAGACGGGAAAAGCTCTGGGGAAGGACGTGACCTTGTCCGGCCTGCGCTCCCGTTATGACGCTGTTGTGCTGGCTATGGGATGCTGGAAGTCCTCCTCCATGCGAGTGAAAGGCGAGGATTTGCCCGGCGTCGTGGGGGGCATTGACTTCCTCTATACGGTCAACACCCATGACCCGATGAAGATTGGCAGCCGCGTGGCCGTCGTGGGTGGGGGTAATACTGCTATGGACGCCTGCCGCAGCGCTCGGCGTCTTGGGGCGGAAAAAGTCTACGTGGTCTATCGCCGCACCCGGGAGGAAATGCCCGCTGAGGATGTGGAAATCCGCGAGGCCACGGAAGAAGGCGTGGAGTTCGTCTATCTGGCGGCCCCAAAATCCATCGAGGGCGCGGGGAAGGTCGAACGCTTGGTGTGCGAGCGCATGAAGCTGGGGGAACCCGACGCCTCTGGCCGGCGCAGCCCCGTCCCCACGGGGGAGGAGTTTGTCCTCAATGTGGACAACGTTATCGCCGCCATCGGACAAGGGGTGGATTTTGCCGACGTGCCCGCGGAACTCCACGACGGACGCCGCATGAAGGTGGACGAGCACTACGCCACTCCTCTGCCCGGAGTGTTCGTTTGCGGCGATCAGCAGACCGGGGCGAAAATTGCCATTGAGGCCATCGGTAACGGACATTGGTGCGCGGAGTCCGTGGACCGATATTTCAAGCTCGGAGCGCCGAAAAAGCCTTTCGTGTACGACGTAACTAACCCCGATCTGGGACCGAAGGATTTCACTCATGTGGAGAAAATCCCCCAAAACCACCCTCGGGAGGAACCGGCGGAGACGCGTTTAAAGGCCCCAGACGTCGAGTATAACTACGGCTTCACGCGGGAACAGGCGCTTTGCGAGTCCACCCGTTGCATGGAGTGCGGCTGTCCCGACGTTCACGAGTGCAAGCTGAGAGAGTACGCCATAAATCTGGAAGTTCACCCCGAGAGGGTTGCCGGGGCTCACATCGCCAAACAAGAGGCTGTCAACCGCTACTACGTCCGCAACATGGATAAGTGTATCCTCTGCGGGCGTTGTGTCCGGGTTTGCGACGAGGTGGCCGGAGTTCACGCCATTGATTTCGCCAAACGCGGGTTCGAGTCGATTCTGTCTCCACAGTTCTACAAGGACATGGAGCATTCCGACTGCACGTTCTGCGGCTTGTGCGCCCAGCTTTGCCCCGTGGGGGCGTTATTGGAGCGGCGAGTGGAGCGTCTGCCTCACCAGGACACGTTGACGACGGTGAAAACCACCTGTCCTCATTGCCCTCTGGGTTGTGAATTGGCGCTAAATATGGACAAAGAACGCACACGCATTGCCCGAATCGCCACGGACATGGACGCGGTGAACACCCCCAATCGAGGTTTAACCTGCCTGCGCGGTCGTTACCATTTCCAAGACGTGGCGAAAGACAGACTGACGGAACCCAGGATCGGAACGAAGACTATCGATTGGATTCAAGGGATAGAAAAATTGTCGGAGATTTTGAAAGGCAAAGTAGCGATATTTCTTGGGTCATCCCTGACGGATCAGGAAATCGCGGCTGTCAAGTCGGTTATAGAATTCCAACAAGAAGCTATTGTCGCGGCAAAAGACTTTGCCCAAGAACCGGGAGCGATTTCTGAGCTTCTGGCCTCCTTCGAGACGGAGACGCTAAGGGGCAAGGCGAAACCGGACGTGGCCGCTTTGGTGCAGAAGATGACGGTTTTGTCCAAGGCGATAGAGTTTAATACCCAACTGGCGGCCTGCGCCGAAAATCTGAAGAGCCTTTACGGATTGGGGGCCAACGTGGCCGGGCTTCTCGCCTCTGGCTTGATCCCTCAAGGGGCGAGCGCGGCAGCCCACGCGGTCCAAGCAATTAAAGACGACGCGGTGAGCGCGGCGCTTTTCGTGGATTGCTCGCCTCTTGACTTTGGCCTTTCCGGGAGTGATGGGAAGGGTGTGAAAAGAGTGCTCTTGACTTCCCATCTCTGTGGAAACCCCCGTGAAAGCGATTTGAGTCTGCCTATCACGGCTTGGGCGGAGCGGGAAGGCACCTATACGGGCTTGTTCGGCGGCGCGAAGTTGGCGGCGCACATGGGTCCTCTTCCACCTAATGGCGTGCGGAATCTGCGCTGGATTTTTGCCGAGGCCCTTCGCGCTTTGGGTCTGGAGATAGCGGCCTCCGAGATGGCCGTATAACCGCCTCATAAATTTCGTTGAGCGCGTGGCGCGGGATTCGGTGAAAGCCGACTTCCGCGCCGTAATTTTTTCGACGATCAGGGCATCGGAAAAACTTCTTGGATACTTCGATTCGGAAAAACTTCTTGGATACTTCGATGCCGCGAGATTCGTTCCGCGTGATAAGAGTCTACACAAACTCTACAAAAGTTTTTGATACTATCTCCACCGCGGAGGAAAGAATGGCGGAGGAAAGAATGAAAGAATGTCTGTTCATGACTTCTCCAGGCAGAGTTTCAGAGTTTGTGTTTAAGATTACATTTAAATAAGATTATATTTAATAAGATTATATTTAAATTTGAAAGGAACTGTTTGGAATATGCCGCAGAATTTGAAAACGAAAACTCTTCACGTCGCCAATATGACCTGTGTGAGCTGCGAAAGCCGAATCGAGCGAAAACTGAAGAGCGTGGAAGGAGTCGCGGACGTCAAAGCGAGCTTCGCTCAGAGCAACGTCCAGGTGACTTACGACACGGATAAAGTCGGGATGGAAACAATCGAACGGCATATCGAAGCACTGGAGTACCGCGTCGTGAAGCCGGAAAACTCAAAAGAGCACGCGCCCAAAACGGACCTTCTGAAAGTCCTATGGGTCATGATCGCCCTCTACGAACTCTATACTCTCTTCGACCGGTTCGGCCTCCTCGACGTCTTCTACGCGTTCCCGGAGGCAAAGGCGGAGATGGGGTACGGAATGTTGTTCCTGATCGGGGTTCTCACCTCGGTCCACTGCGTCGCCATGTGCGGTGGCATTAATCTCTCACAATCCTTCGCCCCTCGGTCTCCCCTGCCGCGCGCTCTAGAGGAAACACTAGGAGCGCGGTTGGCGGCGCTCCAATCCGGCGCGCTCTATAACCTGGGCCGGGTTGTTTCCTATACGTTTCTGGGGGGGGTCGTGGGGGCACTGGGGTCAGCCGTCAGCTTTTCTGGAAACGCGCGGGGCTGGGTGCAGCTCGTGGTCGGGGTCTTCATGGTCGTCATGGGCCTCAACATGCTGAACGTCTTCCCCTGGCTTCGGAAGCTAAACCCTCGTCTGCCGAAATTTTTCGCGGACAAAATCCACAGCGGCGACCGCAAACGCGCGCCCCTTTACGTGGGGTTGCTCAATGGCCTAATGCCCTGCGGTCCCCTTCAATCTATGCAATTGTACGCCCTTTCCACGGGCAATTTTACCGAGGGCGCGCTTTCCATGTTCCTTTTCAGCCTGGGAACCCTCCCTCTCATGTTGGGTCTGAGCGTCCTGAGTTCCCTTTTGAGCAAAAAATTCACCCACGGAATGATAACCGTGGGCGCTACCCTGGTGGTGGTCCTAGGCGTCGCCATGTTCGGAAACGGAATGAATCTGTCGGGTCTGTCCCTGCCAGGTTTTGCCCCCAGCGCCGCACAGGCGACCCGCGCTCAAGTCGAAGGAGACGTTCAGGTCGTCAGGACCGAGTTGGCATCGGGACGCTATGAGCCCATCGCCGTTCAAGTCGGTATTCCCGTCCGTTGGATCATTCACGCGGAACCCGATACCCTCAACGGGTGCAACAACCGGATCATCATCCCCGAATACGGAAAAATGCAGAAAACCCTCGAAGCCGGTGACAACGTTCTGGAGTTCACCCCCACTCGGAGCGGGTCCTTTGTCTACACGTGTTGGATGGGAATGATTCGGGGTAGAATCACGGTTCTCGATGAGGCGGGCAATGGTGATTTCGACGACGGAATTCTTGCCGTCGAATTGCCGCCAGACGTCCTGACCGACATCGCCGCTGCCACCTCGGAGGATTTCGACATCTTCGAGCTGCTCGACGCCGCAAACGAAAGCGACAAAGTCGAGGAGAATGCCCAGTACTCCAGCTTCGTCATGGCAAATAGGAGATCCTGTTGTACCACCGGTCCCGTCACGTTAGTGACCAGAGGGGCACGTCGCGTTCAAACCCAGCGCAGTTGTCACTGATTTTTAAAATGTCATATGAGAGAGGTGAAAGAACATGGAGTTTTTGTCGAGTCACTGGCACTGCGTATTGCCGCTCATCGGCCTCGTGGCGTATCTGTTGTGCGCGAGGCGAGATGCCAGCGCAAAGGCACAAAAGGAAGGCCAAAAAGAAGATAAAGAAGATGAAGATAAAGAAGATAAAGAAGATCAGGAATAGAAACGTACAGATTACATGAAACAGATTACACGAAAAGGAGCGGATTATAATGATCATGATTCGGAAAGGATGTCAAAGGGCGATAATGGCGGCGGCGGTGGTTTTGCTCATGAGTTTTTTGGGACACGCGGGTGAGCTGGAAAACGGGGACCTGTTCATCCCTGCTGAGGAGGTTACGGAGACGGCGAAATTTTATCCGATCAACGTGGACGGCACAAACATAGAAATTTTCGCGGTCAGGGCCCTTGATGGCACCATCCGCACGGCTTTCAATACCTGTCAGGTCTGTTATGGATCCGGTAGGGGCTACTACAAACAGCAGGGCAACTTTTTGGTGTGCCAGAACTGCGGCAATCGCTTTGGAACCTCTGATATCGAGGTGGTTCACGGTGGATGCAACCCCGTCCCCATCACCGAGAAATACAAAACCACCGATGAAAAGGGCGTCACCATCCCCAGAGAGTTTTTGGTCCGGGCAAAGGCCATTTTCACCAACTGGAAACGATAAACGGGGGAATAGGGCCTCATACTTCACAAACGGGAAAGGAAGTTTAGCATGACAAAACAAACCGTAGCGATCGGCGGCATGACTTGCGCCGCCTGCGCAAAACGAATCGAACGAGCGGTCGGCAAACTCCAGGGTATCGCCAGCGCCACCGTCAACTTCGCCACGGAAAAGCTGTCAGTGGAGTTCGACGAGCAACAATTGAAAATAGGAGATATCGAACAAAAAATCGTGGACACGGGTTATAACGTCTTAAAGGAAAGCGCTAAAAATAGCGCGACAATCCCCATCGGCGGCATGACTTACGCCGCCTGCGCGAAACGTATTGAAAAAGCGGTGGGCAAGGTGGAGGGGGTACTCTCCGTGTCGGTGAACCTCGCCACGGAGAAGGCCACAGTTTCCTATGACCCGCGACTGGCAAAACTCTCCGCCATACGGAGCGCCATCGAGGGGGCCGGATATCAGGCCTTGGAGTTGGAAAAAAGCGGCGCGGTGGACGAAGATAAGTTGAGAAAAGAGAGGGAGATCCGCACGTTAAAGAGAAAGTTCATCGTCGCCGCCGTGTTTGGCGCGCCTCTTCTTTATCTAGCTATGACCTCTATGATTTGGTGGCTGTGGTGGCTCCCCTACCCCAAGCTCCTTAGGCCGATGCAATATCCCCTGAATTACGTGATCGTGCAGATCGTCCTCACCCTCCCTATTCTCATCGTGGGGCGCAATTTCTACACCGTGGGGTTCAGGACCTTTTTCCAGGGCAGCCCCAACATGGATTCCCTCATCGCCGTCGGAACGTCGGCCGCGGTGCTGTATAGCTTTTACTCCAGCTACGAGATTGTCACCGGCAACTTCGGGGCGGTGGAGAACCTGTACTACGAATCCGCGGGGGTCATCATCACGCTGATCCTTCTGGGTAAAACTCTCGAAGCCATTTCCAAAGGAAAAACCTCAGAGGCCATCAAGAAGCTGATGGGACTCGCGCCCAAAACCGCCACCGTGATCCAGAACGGAAAAGAAACCGAGATCCCCATTGATGAGGTGGAGATCGGCCACGTGATCCTGGTCAGGCCCGGCGGAAAAATCCCCGTGGACGGGGTCATCACGGAGGGGCACTCTGCCGTGGACGAATCGATGCTTACAGGGGAGAGCATCCCCCTGGACAAGAAACCGGGAGATAAGGTGTACGCCGCCACCCTCAACAAAAACGGCGTGATCTGCTTTGAGGCCACCAAGGTGGGGAGCGATACGGCCTTGGCGCAGATTATCAAGCTGGTGGAGGACGCCCAGGGCTCCAAAGCCCCCATCGCGCAAATGGCTGACGTGGTTTCCGGGGTTTTTGTTCCCGTTGTGTGCGTCCTAGCCGTCGCCGCAGCCGTAGCCTGGTACGTGTACACCCAGAACGCCAGTTTCGCGCTGACCATCTTCATCTCCGTCCTCATCATCGCCTGCCCCTGCGCCCTGGGGCTTGCCACCCCCACCGCCATCATGGTGGGAACGGGCAAGGGCGCGGAGTACGGCATTCTCTTCAAAAGCGGAGAGGCGCTGGAGACCACCCATAAAATCGACACCATCGTTTTCGACAAGACTGGGACAATTACGGAGGGCAACCCCGAAGTCACGGATGTCGTCGCGGCTCAGGGGATGGAGCGCGACCGGTTACTTCAGTTGGCGGCCTCCGCCGAAAAAGGTTCTGAACACCCCTTGGGCGAGGCTATTGTCCGAAAGGCCGAAACAGAAAATCTGGAGTTTCTTCGGGCGGAAAAATTCCAAGCTCTCACCGGCCTGGGGATCGAGGCCGACATTGAAGGGTCCCACCTCTACGCGGGGAACCGGAAGCTGATGACTGAGCGGGACATCTCTCTGGGCGATCTGGAAACCGAGTCCGACCGCCTGGCGGAGGAGGGGAAAACCCCCATGTACGTGGTTCTGGACGGTCAACTCGCGGGGATCGTGGCCGTGGCGGACGTGGTGAAGAAAAGCAGTGCGGACGCTATCCGGGTTTTGCGCGACATGGGCCTCGGCGTGGCGATGATCACCGGCGACAACCTTAAAACCGCCAGCGCTATTGCCAGGCAGGTGGGTATCGACAGGGTTCTGGCGGAGGTTTTGCCCCAGGACAAATCCAATGAGGTGAAGAAGCTCCAGGCGGAGGGCCGCAAAATCGCTATGGTGGGTGACGGGATCAACGATGCCCCCGCGCTGGTCCAAGCGGATATTGGGATAGCTATTGGTTCGGGCACCGATGTTGCAATGGAGTCGGCGGATATCGTCTTGATGAGGAGCGACCTGATGGACGTGCCCACTGCGATCCAACTCAGCAAGAGCACCATCCGCAACATCAAGCAAAACCTGTTCTGGGCTTTCGCGTATAATACAGCGGGCATCCCCATCGCCGCCGGAGTGCTCTATCTTTTCGGCGGCCCTCTGCTCAACCCGATTCTGGCCGCAGCGGCTATGTCGCTCAGCTCGGTCTCCGTTCTCTCCAACGCGCTGAGGCTGAAGCGCTTTAGGCCGCAGCGCGGTAGAGCGTTCCACAGTTAAAAATAAAAATATAGGAGGAACATAGCATGATAAAGAAATTTTTGGTTTTAGTTTTTTTAGTGGGCTTGTTGGCTATGCTGGCCGGAGGTGTGGAAGCGGCATTCTTCAATACGGACATTGTCGGACAGAGCGCAGTCACGTCGTTTTCGGCGATGCTGGAGGCGCTGCCCTCACCAGCGGAGGTCGACGAGGGCAACGAAGTGTGGATACTGACCGCCCCGGACGGTTCCGCGCGCTTCGCCTGGCGGCGGGACGCGGAAGACATTCATGCCCATAACGCGAGTATCCATGACCCTCGTATTTGCGACACCCGTGCTTACGACGCCTATATCTGGTTCGACGCGAAGCCCTTCGTGGACGCCGGGCTGGACCTGAGCAAGCTGCCGGAGGGGCTCGTGTCCGGCGACGAGATCGTGTTGGGAAGAAAGCTGTCTCTGGAGCCCTTGGTCTACGAAAGAGAGGTAACGCCCGCCGCGTCTTTCGAGCAGATCGTGAAGCTCGACCGGGATTCCATCGGCTATCACGCGGCGCTGGACCACTACGGCATCACCTTCTCCGAGGGCACTCTTTTCGAGTGGGCCAAGGACGTGAGCAAGAATGACAAAGATATCGTGTTTGTCCTCAACCCGGATATTTTTCTTGAAGCTGGAGCCGACCCGTCCAAGGTGGAAGGTTGGACCTTTGCCAAGGTTCCGGTAGAGGATGCCCGTGGCAGAAAAATCGAAGCTGATAAATTTTTAAAGCCCTTTAACTTAAAGTGATTTAACTTAAAGTGACTTGAGGCAAAGCGGCTCAAAAGTTATCGAAGTACTCCGTCCATTCAGGAGACTGCCTATTGGAAGCACTCTTGAAGGGACGGATTTTAAGGGTACGCACACGAAAAACCTTCTTCAAAAATTGCCATGCAGCCGCTTAGACTTGATGGCGTCGTTGGCGTAACCTAATGCTAATTTCAGATGGATTGCCAGAAATTTCCAATCCTTATCCGTCAAATCCTTGGATTCTTTGACGAAACTGCGCAGGTACAGCCCGAACTGAGGATCGCTTTCCATCGTCTTCAAAACGAAGGTCTTTGCTTCGTTGTCTAAACCCTGCACCAGACGTTCACTCGTCTCCACACCTAGAAGCTCGCGAACGTCGCAGCCCAGAGCCTCGGCCACGGCTAACAGAGCCTCCGCGCTAGGTCCTTTGGTGCGGGATTCGACCCGGCTTACGTTCGCTTGGGTCCAACCTAATTTGTTTGCCAGGTCTTCTTGCTTCAAACCCAGGGCACGGCGTTTGGCTTTGATGTTCGCGCCTATCGACTGTCCCGCCGAACTACCCATTGAATTGTCCATTTGAATTATCCATTTGAATTATCCATTCAAGTCAAGACGCTCCCTCAGTGTCGTAAATTAAATATAGTAATACCATTATATGAATTTTTCGCATAATCACAAGAGGAAAGAAGCAACAAATACGCGTCTCTAACCAAAATCGAATAGCTCCTGAAAAGTATTTGTATCATTGCTGTATCTCTGGATTGAATACGAGAGAGGCAAGCTGATACTTGCTGCTGCGTCCACGCGCGTCTCACCGTCCTTTGCGGGTAAGATGAAATCTATTAAATCTCTCGGCGGGCATCAATGAAGGAGGCGGATATCCTGGAGTCTCAACGTATTCTCAAATCATTTTTCCCAAATAGTTATGCTTTTCCTTAAGGGAACCCGGCCGAACTTTGCCATTTGTTGACTGCTATTACCCTTTTGTTGTTTAAGTGTATAGATTTTAATTGGCCTGAAGCCAATACGTTCGGCTATTGCAGTCGATAAAAAATCAACAGGAATAACTTCACCCGCGTATCTTACATTATCGTTCACGAATGCTACCTGTGCCCCCTTTCTACATATTCTGAACAACTCGTAGAAGATAAAGGTCAATTCTTCAAAATATCCTTTGACCATAGGCAGAACACCTTTATTGTTAATGTCGCCGCGCTCGTTTCTTTTCGTGAGCGCATAAAGAACTTCGTTCAGAACCTCGTTAGAGTTGATGATTGACATTATCTCGTCATAATCATATTGTTTGCCGATTGAGCGATAGTATTCGGAAAGAAACTCTATTTTAGGCTTGCTTTCTACCGTGCAAGAAAGCAAGTCTTGCCGTATCTTCCTAATCTCTATTTCGCCAACTCCAAGATAAGCTAATTCCAAAGCGTAGATACGCGTATAGTCGTAACGGTTACAGTAAGGGGGCGAAGTAATAACCCCGTGGATTGTATTATTATCCAATCGGGGTAATTCGAGAAGCGAGCTTCCTTGTGTGAACGAGATCTTTGCTTTGCTTAAAAGCGGCGACGAATTATTTTGAAGATAGTGAACATCGTCTATCGCTTGTTTTAGTTGTTCAATGATTGCGTCTTTCAATTGGGGCAATTCGCCTTTATTCAGAATAATCTTGAAAGGAGGTCTGCCTGCCGCTTGTCGGGTGATATTCGCTTCGATGATTTTAGTTGAACGCTCATCCCATCTTAAATATTGCCCGTCCTTGGCAGTAAAACTAACATGTTCTAAAGAGTTTAGCACACACAAGATACCGAGGGTTTTCGCATGTTCGGAAAAATGCGAGTCGTTAATGGCGTCAGTAAAAAAAGCAATATCCATTTCGGTTTCAATAGCATACGCATTTTTTGTAACGTAGACAGAGTTTACTCTTTTATTATAGCCGGAAGGTCTTTTTATTGAGATAATATAATGCAAGAAACTTGAGAGTTCGCGTAAATCGTAGTTTGCCACATTTGCCTTAGCTTTAATAGCTATGTTTAACATCGGCATAATATCAAAGCCAATGCTATTTATGCCGCGCATCTGTGCTACTAACGACGTAGTGCCAGAACCCAAAAATGGGTCGAGTATCGTATCTCCTTGCTTGATGCCCATCTCGTCCAAGAGCTGTTCCACCAAGTCGGCGGAAAATCCTTCTTTATATTTCAGCCAACGATGAAGACAATCTTTTTTACTCATCTGATAACTGACAGATTGACGGTTGAAGTCACTAGTTATTTGAGTTAGGGGGAGGAATTTTCGCTCCAATGATTGGCGTTCTGCTTCGGGGCATAGCCCTTCCGCGGAAAATTGATTGATACTCCACTTTCCGTTATTTGAGGCGATAGCATCGCTATCGGAAAATCTGTCTATGTTAAACAGACGTAGTTGCTTCGTTGTAGGGGCAGGCATAATCGTGACTCCTTTTATAAAAAAAGTAACCATTTGCAGTATTCGTATATTTGTTCCGTCTTAGTAAGATTTGCCGCATATGACAGCGTTTCGTCTTGAAGTTGAGTAAATATTTCCGAAGCCATACTTTGTTCGATTGCCGCTCCAATAAAAGAAGTCAGCAAACTGTTTCTTCGGTTTGAAAATGAAGCTCTAATACGGTTTAGAGCTGTGTTTGCAGTTTTCCAATGCTCATCAGCGCCAGCAGGATCAATGCCGCCTTTTAATTCTCCAAACATAATTGGAGCGTTTGCATTTGTTACTATCCTACCAAGTGCGTATTCTTCCGTTGAACACGAAAATAGGCACAGATCAATGTTCTTGCTGACAACTGGAATAGTGAGATTGAAAGCAAACGTGCGAAACCCGCTGAGATTTCTCCAAGAAATCGCTTTCATCTTGTTTTCAATCTCATAATCATCTTTCGGTTTTGTTTTCCATATTTTACTCCCACTGGAAAGCCACTTGTAATCCATATCGTTCAACGACATGACAGATAACAATGAACGTATCAGCTTTTGCTGTGCCAACGCACCTATTACATTACGCATACTACCACCCAAAGTATCGCCTTTGATAAGCAAGTAGCGATACACTACTTCATCAATAAAGTCATCTCCCGCCGGTTCGAGAAAATTCTTTATCAAGGCGTTTATCGCGTTGTCTTTGTCGGCTTCGGTGAAATAACGCAATGACTTATCCGATAACCCCGAAGCCGTTAATAATGGCTCGCGGATTTCTGCAATCGTAAGTAACGCGGCAGGTGTTCTGGCTTTTGAAGCAAAATACCGAAACGCTTTCGCGCTTTCAATAAACGATTTAGAACGCCTGTTTTTCTCCAGAGCAAATTCTATGAATCCAGTTCTCGTTTCCTGCCATGAGGTAATGAGGTCGTTTGCAGTATTAATAAGCATATTCTAAATTCTCCCACAAATTTGGAGCTATCCAATGCCCATACAGTCGACTTAGGCCCACAATATTAGGGCACCACAATGAGCGCCACGATATTAGATAGAGGCGCTTTTTACTGTGCTAACTTTATAAGCAGACAACTAACCAACAGACGAAGCGATCAACGCGATTCGCTTCGTTTCTTCATCAGACCTTTCTTCATCAGACCTTTTACTTTAATTCACTACAAAACGCTCAGACCTTGTTTTCGCGCCCCTGACTCAGGCGCGTGATGTTCTCGCTGTGGCGGTAGAGAGCGAAAACGGCCAGGGCGAACGAAACCAAAATAAAAGGAACGGGAACGTCCAGCATCCAGAAAAATACGGGCAAGGCCAACAAGGAGATGATCGACGCTAGGGATACGTAACGCGTCGTTGTCATGACGGCGTACCAAATCGCCCCGCTCATCAGTGTGACGGCGAAAGATTCGTAGGGTTGTAAGAAAAACACCACGCCGTAAGTTGTCGACACACCCTTGCCTCCTTTAAACTTTAGCCAAAGGGGATAGTTATGGCCCATCACCGCGGCGAATCCGGCCAAGGAGAGAAGCGTGGGGGACATGGTCGCCGTGGTCGCCGTGACAAGAAGAGCCAAAGAACCTTTCAGCATATCGACAATGGACACAAAAACGGCCCATCCATGCCCCATAACGCGCCGCACGTTTGTGGCCCCGATGCTTCCCGATCCGACTTTGCGAATATCCACGCCCTTTATCAACCGTACTACAAGATACCCTGTCGGGATAGACCCGATGAAATAGGAAACGGTCATCCAAAGTATTGCACTCCTCATAATGCACCCCTCCTGAAATGGTCGGATCGAATCGAAAATCATTACCCACCAACAAGCAATAGTTCTAAAACAAGTAATAGTTCTAATTGAAATGTCGCGGAAAAGCGACGTCTCCATTTTACTATAACGCGACGCATAAAAAAGGAGAGCCTAAGCTCCCCTCTTCGATTGCGCACTACGCTCTCGACTTCACATTCTCTCACAATCTCTAAAGCGGGTGGCTTAATGCTCTAAACCGCTGATGCGGTCGGAGCCGCGCTTGATCTCCAACTGCACGAGATCTTTCCCTTTCAACACATCCCACTTCAAGTTCAAAACTAAAAGGAACAACGCGGAAAAAGCGTCCACCCGCCACGCACCGCTTTCTTTTTCAAAAGCTCCATGAATCGCCCGTAACTGCAAAAGCCCACGGTCTTCTTCTTCCAATTCCGCCAGAAATTTCTCCACCTCGGAGATGGTATCGATGCCCGCCGCGCGAAATACCCTGTACAGAAACTGGAAACTTTCCTTGAGGTAGTTGGGAGACGGCACAAAGATCGGGAATCCCGCCTTGATAGCCGTAGAACCCCATTTACTGAGAGTGTTGTCGCTCTCGTTGAAAAATATGTAAAGTTCATCCTCCGAATAAATGCGCTCCGCAGACACCATCCCGTCCCTGGAGATTTCCGGCTCTGAAGTGGGGGGGACCAGAACGGCCACATCTCTCACTTCTTCCCATAACGATAAGAATCCCTCGTCCGCCTCCTCGAGAAGAGCCGCCAATCGAACCAGCTTTCGTTTGAGCTTTTTCTCGGAAACGGAATCCACGTTCATATTAACCCGGGGAGAAATAGTAGCCCATGCCTCCTGCAACACTGTGCGAAGTTCCAGTCGAAAAGAAAGACCCTCATATTTACGCCATTCCCGCAATGACGTCCGGCTCCCCGAAAGAGCCAAGGTGTAGAGTACGGCGGGATAACCAAACCGGAAAGGGTCCTCCAAGCCACTGGAAGGAATGGAGTGTTCGAGATCCACCTCGAACTCTGAGCAAACGATCTCCTCCACTTTGTGAACGTCCTCCGGGAACCGTAAAAGCACCCGCACCGTCACCAAATCCGATATCGAATCGAGTCCTGACGCTTCATTTCCCTCATAATGGGCATTCAGCGACTTCACTAACTCGGCAGGAGCCTTGGCCCAACCGTCGATACTGCATATTTCGATATCCTCCCGCTCTACCAAATCTTGAACCAAATTACGAATACGCGAGGAATACTCCTCGTAAAGCGAGAGCTTTTCTACATAACTGATGCCTAACTCGTCGATCCGGTGCCTGTCCAACGCAATCACCGCCTAAGGATTAAATACACAGATAAAAATAAACCATACACTACCACGCAGTATAACGCAAGAAACAAACCTTGACTAGACGCATAGATTTTTCCACCTTCTTATCGATCACTATAATGATATACTTTACAAAACTTGTTTTGATTTTTCAAGCCCATAAAATTTTTTCTGCAAAAGTTTTTCTCGATTTTCTTTCGACAAACCTTTCATCCATTGCCCACATTGCCCACTCCACCATTGCCCACTCCTGCCCACTCCACTGCGGCAATGAGTATTTATGACCGGCTTACGAGACTACGTGAATTTTCCTCCGCTCGTTTCATCGGGGTTTTTAAGGTTATAATAAAAATATTATTCACTGAGAGGAGTAAGAAGGGAAGATGAGGCATTTCAATATCGCGGGTCCCAATAGAGAATCGGAGAACTTCAGCTTGGATCCATTGAAACGGATAGAGTATCAATCAATCGAAACCCTCATTACTAGAGGGCAAAATTTTTCTGTCTGCTCATCTCGTCAATCCGGAAAAACCACTTTTTTACTGGCTCTCAAAAAAAAGCTCAACCAAGAAGGGAAATACCGCTGCCTTTACTGCAACGTGGAGGCGGCGCAGGTGGCGGGTAACAACACGGAGCGCGGCATAAGATTGGTGTTGAGCCGGATCGCTCAAGAAGTGGAATTTGAATTCCAAGACTTTTGGCCGTATCAGAACTTCGCGTCTATACTGGAACATACGGGAGCGGACGGCGCGTTGGTCACTCTTTTCGAGCGATGGCTATACAAAGAACAACCTCCCAAGCCTCCTATCGTATTGTTATTGGACGGTATCGACCTTTTGCGCGGCGAAACCCTGACCTCCGTCTTGCGGCAACTCCGTACGGGGCAGATCACCAGCCCGCGTTTGTTTCCTCAATCCGTGATTTTGAGCGGCGTTCGAGACGTTCGGGACATCGACATTGATATCGGCAACAACGAGACTCTCCTTGGTAGAAGCGGATCGGATATCCGCGAACGTTCCATTGTCCTTAACAATTTTACCCAGAACGAAATCAAAGAGTTGTGCGAGCAATACACGGCGGAATCGCGGCAGGTTTTTCAAGAAAATGCCTATCCGCGGCTTTTCGCTTTGACTGGAGGACGCCCCTGGTTGGTGAACGCGATCCTTGGCGAGGCGATTTACGAGATGGGGTTCGGCAGGGATGTTTCGAGGCCCATCACCTTCGGCATGATTGACGCAGCAAAAGATCACTTCATCGCCCGGCAGGAAATCTACATGAACCAATTGACAGTAAAGCTCACCCCCCCCAGTGTTCGCGAGACGCTGTTCCCTATTCTGGTCGGAGGCGGATGGAAGAAAAAACCTTCACAAGAAGACCTGGACTACTTGGAAGACCTGGAGCTGATCAAGAGATCCGCCACGGGTTGGGGCATTCCCAATGCCATTTACCGAGAGATTATTCCTAAAGTGATGGGAATGAGCCTGAAAGACGAACTGGTGCACATCGTTGATCGTAACCAATTTCTCAAGCCTGACAGACGGCTCGATTTTCAGAACATTATCCACGTTTACCAGAAGCTTTACTGCGACCATTTTCTGGCGTGGGGACGCCGATACGAGCTGGAGGGCATTTTAGCTCAGATTTTGTTACATACGTTTCTACACTATGTTCTAGGTGACCGCGGGCGCATGGAATGCGACTACGCCCTTTCGACCGGGCGAGTGGATATCAGCGTGGGGTGGGGCTATGCTTTGGAAAGCGGGGAACGACGCGAAGAGCGGTTCGTAGTTGAAATTTGCCTCTTCGACGTTACTAAATCCCACGCGGCCATCGTTCACAACGGAGTTGTCCGAGTGACTTCTTACGCGAAACCGCGCCAAGCTCACGAGGTTTATCTCATCATCCTGGATGAGGACGACAGCAAGACATGGTATGACCGGCTGTTTCAGGAAGAACATACTCACGATGGAATGCTGGTCCACGTGTACGGATTGTAAAAACAGGAAGGGTTCCCCCTTCCTGACTTTCTCTTCCTGACTTTCTGACTGCCTGACTTGATCCAGTTGGTTTTTAGTTATTTTTAGCTATTGAGGCTCCGGCTCCGTGCCGAAGAGTTCCACTTTGTACTCTTTTTTGAGCGTCTCCAATACCTCTTGGTATTTCTGAGTCCTCTTTTCATTGGATAGGTACTGGAGGATCTGCGGTTTTATTTCGTCATAGCTCATCAGCGTAGATGGTTGTTTCTCCTCGATCTTGATAATGTGCCAGCCAAAGGGGCTTTTCACGGGTTCGGAGATATCGCCCGGCTCCTTCAGCGCGAAGGCCGCTTCCTCAAATTCGGGCACCATGTCGCCTCGGGCGAAAAATCCCAAATCTCCGCCTCCCTGGGCCGCGGAAGGATCGATTGAATATTGTACCGCCAACACGTCGAAGGACGTTCCTTTTTTCAGTTCTTCTTGAATCGACGAAACCGTGTCCGCGCTGATCACGTCGTCGCTGACCAAAATATGACGAGCGTGAATCGTATCGGGTGTCATGAACTGATCGGGGTTTTCGTCGTAAAATTTCTTACTTTCCTCGTCCGAGACGATAAAGTCGCTCAAAGACTTATCAATGGCGGCCCGAGCCAAAGCCTGAGTGGTGAAGTTCGCCAGAGCGTTTTGAAATTCGGGTGTTTTATCGAGTCCCTGCTTCTCTCCAGAAAGCGCGAAAAGGCGCATAGTCACCAGTTCGTCCAAGATAGCTTTCCTGCCCTGCTCGTTGTCGTATACCGCGCCTTGAGGTCCCGCCATCTGAATAATCTGATCCACGTCTTTCTCTTTGATTTCGTAATTGTCAACCTTGGCTAAAACCTTATCGGGATTTTTCTCCAGCTGGGGCGCAGCCTCCTGAAGCGTAGTTCCCTGTTCCGCAGGAGCGGCGACCGCGATCGGCGTGGCAAGAATGAACATACCTAAAACAACGCTGCCCCAAAGATTTTTTCTCACAATGAATCAATTCCTTCCAGTAAATTTTCCTAACAAGTTTTCGACTTTGCTTCAGTGCAACTCACTTCAGCTCGGCTCATTTTAGCATAACCGTCGGCCTTCGATAAAGCCACGAGGTTGCTGTGCTGTGGATTCCCTTTGGCGAGGGGCGTCGGGCGCGAGGTGGAGATGGTGTTGACGCAGCCGCGAAGGTCGATTCCCTTTTCGTCCGGCGTGTACCAGCCTCCCTGGGAAATGGCTAGGACGCCGGAAACAATCCGGTCTGTAACATGAGCCTGTATTCGGATGTGGCCTCTGTCGTTCCACACATTCACCCAATCGTTTTCCTGGACGCCGGCCTTCTCGGCATCCTGATGGTTTATCCAGACGCAATGGGGGTCGTAGCGGTCCATGTGGGGATTGTTGTCGTGGGTGGAGTGGGTTCTTCTTTTTGTGTGCCAGCCCATCAACTGAAAAGGATACGTTTCGATTCTGGGGTCTTCTGGCCCCTCGAAGCTGGGGACGTACTTCGGAATGGCCGGAATTTGCAGTGGATCGTTTTTCTCGTGGAGGCGAGGAGAAAAAATTTCGATCTTTCCGCTGGGTGTGGGGAAAGGGTGACGCTCGGGATCGCGGACATTTTCCTCAAAAGCGATGAAATGCGGTTTCTTCCTATAGCGATAGATCCCGTTTTCACGAAACCTCTCGAAATCCGGCATGTCCGGCTCGTTGCCCAGGATGGCGTTGTAACTCTCCTCCAAAAGCTCGCGCACGCTCTTACCGCCGTGGGTGAAGGCGTCGTAATACCCCAGCTTGCGGGCGACGTCTGACAGCCAGTCGTATTCAAACCGGCACTCGAACAAGGGCTCCACCGACTGATTGCAGTACAAGATATAGTCGCCTTCGAGCCACGGGCGGCCGAGGTTTTCGCCCTCGAATAGGGATGTTCCGGGAAGAAGAATGTCGGCGAACTTTGCGCTGGGCGTCAAAAAGAGGTCCGAGCAAACGATAAATTCGCACATTGTGGTGTCGTGGAGTATCCTCGCGCTGCGGTTGACGTTGGAATGTTGGTTGATTAGGGTATCTCCCGCTAAATTGAAGATCATTTTGATATTAGCGTCCAGTTTTCCCACGCCCATCACGCCGTCATGCCGCGCGGTCATCTCCGTTCCCCTTATAATCGCGTCTGTCCATAGGAAGGCGGGTATCTTTCCATTGTAAGGGTTGGGGATCTCCGGAATGGCGGGTTGTCTGTGCAGCCTCATATAGCCGCTGCCGCTGGCCCAACCTCCCGGCACGCCCACATTTCCCGTAAGGCAGGCGAGCAAGGTTCCACCACGGGCTATTTGTTCTCCGTTGCCGTTTCGTTGCGGTCCGTAGCCTTGTATGAGGGCCGCCGGCTTTACGGTGGCGTACTCCCTCGCCAGCCATCGGATCGTCTCCTCGCCGACGCTGGTGATTTTCGACGCCCACAGAGGGGTTTTGGGCGTTCCGCCGTGCTTTCCGAAGACGTAATCCCTGTAGTTTTCGCAGTGTTCCATCCCGGCCGGCATGTGCGCTTCGTCGAAGCCCAAGCAGAACCGGTTCATAAAATACTGATCCTGCAAACCCTCGTCCAAGATGACGTAGGCCATGGCGTCCATCAAAGCGCCGTCCGTGGTGGGCCTGAGCCCGATCCAACGGCTGGCCAGTTCGGAGGCGGTATCACTGAAACGCGGGTCGACCACGATAATAGGGATTCCCTTCTTTTTGGCCTCTCTCAGGTAAAATTTTTGAGAAGACCCGAAAACACTCTCCATAGGGTTGTGCCCCCAGAGAATAATCAGCCGGGAATTGAGCAAGTCCTCCGCGCAGTTTCCCGTTTCGCTGGTACCATAGGTGAAAGGAGTGGCGAAGGTCGTGCAGGCCGTGCTGTAAGAGTTGTATCTGCCCAAGAAACCTCCGTCCAGTGCCAGCAGGTTCTTCGCAAACAGATCTCCCCTGGCCGCGCCAGCCACTCCGGTGGAGTAGTTCACATAGCGCGACTGGGGTCCATAGCGCTTTCCGATGCGCTCGGTCTCTTGCGCGATGGTCTCCGTGGCCTCGTCCCAGGTGACGCGCTTGAATTTGGCCTCGCCCCGTTCCCCGGCGCGTTTTAGGGGGTAACGCAATCGGGCCCCACTCAAAAATGTCTGGTGGTACGACATGCCTCTGATGCATACTTGGATTCCAGGCGGCTTCGTGGCGTCTGGGTGGCGCGATGGATGGATCGCCAGGACACAGTTGTCGGACACGTCGACGGTCAAAGGGCACTTTCCGCCACAGTTGTTGATACCGCAGATGGGAATTTGGAGCTTAGGGGCTTCGCCGCGCGGCTCCTCGGTTCTCTCTTCAGTTCTCAAGAAGCGAAGGCCCATAGGCAGGCCAGCTTCCGTGAGGTCATCCCCCTGGCCCCCCCCAAGAGGCGAAGCGGGTGTGTCGGCGAGCCATTCGTTTCCCGCCATTTTCTCCGCCATCTTCTCCACGGATTCTCGCAGCAAGCGCGCCAAGTCTTTGTAAATGGGGGAGCGGGTTTTTTCCTCCAGGGCGTTGGCGAACTCCACCGCGAAAGGGCGCAGGTGCCGATCAAGGAAAGCGTGGCCCAGGGATTGCGCTTGGTCGCCCTTGCCGCAGAGGTAAGCGAAAAAAGCGCACTCCACGCCGATATGGTCGGAGGGTTGCCTCAACTTTTCGTCGACATGGATGCCGGCCTCCCGATACGAAGCCGCGACGTCGAGGGTTACGCTGTTCGATAACCGTCTGTCCTCTCCACGATAGCAGGATTCCCACAGCTCCAGAGATGGAAAACGGGTCCCGGAGAACAAGGCGTGATATTCTTCCTCATCTTCCTCATTATTTTTCTTATTGAAGGGGTTGGAGAGATTGGAGAGATTGGTGGGGGAGGTGAGAAAACTCCGCGCCAAGAACGCAAAAACAGAATCCGCTTCCGACAGTCGTCTAAAGCGATACCATGAGGGCCTTTCCGTTAAAAACTGGCTCAAGAGCGCACTCCCCTTTCTATATTATCTATAATTATTTATATATTGTTTATATTATCTATATATGGAAATACAGACGCGCAACGACTCGGACAATTCATCCGTAAAGTATGCTATACTTGATTATAGCTTATTTTACCTACAAGTAAGAGAGGCAAGGGAAATAGAATCCGCGGCGCAAACGGAACCACAAGGCTGGGAAGCTATCGCTTAAGTGGTAATTTATGTGGTAACTTATATAGTGTCAACAAGGGTTACAATCAACAAGGGTTACAATATATTCAAGATTTTCGTTCAATACTTTATTAAGGAGAGGATAGTTGTGAAGAAGTGCAGTTTGCTATTGTTGGTTTTCGCGCTTGTTGTCGGTCTGTGTGGCGTTGCCGGCGCGGCGGCAAAAGACACGTTAGTCGTGATCGATCAGTACGACGCCACTACTATGGACCCCATCGGACACAATGACGTTCCCAGCTCTCGCGCCTGCTTCGAGGTTTATGACACACTGATCTTCCTGGACGAGGAAGGCAACGTCCTGCCCGGTCTCGCGGAAAAGTGGGAAAACCTCTCTCCGACGGAGATCAAATTTTACCTCCGTAAGGGCGTGAAATTCCACAACGGCGACGAGATGAAGGCCGAAGACGTCCAATTCACGATTATGCGCGCCACGACGGACGCGGGCGCCAAGATCAAGGTTTTCTCCCAAAACGTTGACGGTGTGGATATCGTGGACGACTACACGGTCGTCCTTCGACTGAAGGAGCCCGACTATTACTTCTTCGCGTCCCTGTCTCACTCCTGGGGTTCCATCACCAGCAAGAAATACGTCGAATCGGCGGGCGAGAGTTTTGGTATGAACCCAATGGGAACGGGACCCTTCAAGCTCGTGAGCTGGCAGAAGGGCAGCGAGTACGTTCTCGAACGCTTTGAGGATTACTGGGGACCCAAACCTAAGTTCAAGACCCTTAGGGTCCGTTCCGTTCCCGAACCGACGAGCCGCACGATTGAGTTGGAGTCTGGCGGTGCCGACATTGCCTATCCCATCCCGCACAATGATCTGAAGCGCATCGAGGAGAACGAGAGACTGGTGCTTCACCGGAGACCTCAGCTTTCGACCACTTACATGGGCTTCAACATGACGAAGAAACCTTTCGACGACGTTCGTGTCCGCCACGCGATTTCCGCAGCCTTGGATATCGTTGCTATTCAGGCGGCTGCTTACCGAGGCGTGGGTAAGGTCCCTGGTTCGTTGGTTCCCGACGGAATTCCATACTCCATCAACAGCAAGGTCCCTCTTCATGTTCAGAACGTCGAACTGGCCAAGCAACTTTTGGAAGAGGCTGGAGTGAAAGACCTTAAATTAGAGATCTGGACCAATGAGCGCAAAGAGCGCGTCGACAGCTCCACAATCGTTCAGGCCCAGCTCGAAGAAATCGGCATCCAAGCCGAGATCAAAGTATTGGAATGGGGCGCGTATTTGGATGGTCTTATGGAGAAAAAGCACGATGTGTTCTTCTTGGGTTGGGTCACGTCGATTCCTCACCCCAACGGGCCAATTTCCGGGCTGCTTGAATCCAACTCCGGCAGTAACTACACTTTCACGAACGACCCAAAGATTGACGAACTGTTGGTTAAGGGACGTGGCACGCCCTACGGAGAGGAGTGCGAAAAAATTTATACGGAGTTACAGGAGTACATTAACGAGCTGACGCCCATGATTTACTTCCACAATGACGAGTCGATCGCGGGCACGCAGAAAAACGTGAAGGGCTTCATTCCTCGCGCTACTGAAATCCATTCTTTCCGCGAAGTTTACTTCGAAGAATAAGAGGAGTGTCGCAAAGCAAAACGGAATAATAAAATGCCTCGTTGGTCGCGAAATGGCAGGGGTAGAGATCCCCTGCCGTTTTCTATACAGTGTCGCTCAATTTTTATGAAGTATCGCTCAATTTTTGTGAAAGGGAGGATAGACGATGATTCGCTATGTCATTCGCCGAGTCCTGTTTTTGATTCCTGTGCTTATTGGCGTGGCCTTCTGCGTTTTCACTCTCCTTTATCTGACGCCGGGCGACCCGGCTAGGATGATCCTGGGGGATATGGCTACAGAGGGGGCAATACAGGAATTTAGGGCTAAAGAAGGGTTGGACAAACCCTTTCTGCTTCAGTTCGGGAACTACATTTACAAAGCCGTCACCCAAGGGGACATTGGACGCTCCTACATCACCAAACGCCCCGTCATGCACGAGATTCTGACGGTTTTTCCGGCCACGTTGAAACTCTCCGCGTTCGCCATCGTCATCGCGATCCTTATCGGCTTGCCCTGCGGAATCCTGTCCGCTATCAAGCAATACTCGATTTTCGATACCATCACGATGATTTTCGCCATGGTGGGGCTTTCCATGCCGGTCTTCTGGCTGGGTCTTTTGCTGATTCTCTATTTCTCGGTCTATCTGCGATGGCTGCCTTCCTCCGGCTTCGACACATTCAAAGCGATGATATTGCCATCGTTGGCCTTGTCCGCGCAGTCTATCTCGATGATCACCCGCATGACGCGCTCGTCGATGCTGGAGGTCGTTCGTGCCGACTACATCCGAACCGCCCGCTCCAAGGGACAAAAAGAGTCCGTCGTCATTTGGGTTCACGCTCTTCACAACGCGTTGATTCCCGTCGTGACCCTTTGCGGACTCCAATTTGGACACCTTTTGGCCGGCGCGATCTTGACGGAGTCGATTTTCGCCATTCCCGGCGTCGGGCGTCTGATGGTGGAGTCCATCAAGATGCGCGATTATCCTGTTGTGCAGGGCGGGGTGCTTTTCGTCGCCGTGGCGTTCAGTGTGGTCAACCTCCTCGTCGATTTGGTGTATGCCTATATCGATCCGCGCATCAAGGCACAGTACAAGTAAGGAGGAGAGAAAACCATGAACAACTCGACAGACGCGATTCAAAATACTGTCTACGTCCGAAGGAAAAAGCGGAGCGCCCTGGGAGAGGTCTTCTTCCGCCTTCGTAAGAGCCCTTTGGCCATGTTTGGGCTCGCTATCATTTTATTGTTGGTCTTTCTGTCCATCTTCGCCGACCAGTTGGCACCTTATCCTTATCGAAAACAGAACTTGTCTCACATGTTCGAGACGCCGTCGAAGGACTTCCTGCTGGGAACGGACGAGTTCGGCCGCGACATTCTGAGCCGCCTGATTTACGGGGCGCGCATCTCGCTTCAGGTTGGGTTTATCGCCGTGGGCATCGCCCTGGTCGTGGGGGGGTTGCTAGGCGCGACGGCCGGTTACTACGGAGGGTGGATCGACAACGGGATCATGCGGTTCATGGATGTGCTGCTCTCGATTCCTCAAACTTTGTTGGCCATCGCCATCGCGGCTGCCTTGGGGCCGGGGCTTTTTAACCTGATGATTGCTGTGGGGATCTCGGCCGTGCCCAACTACGCCCGCATCGTGCGGGGCTCGGTGCTCTCCATCCGGGAAATGGAGTTTATCGAAGCGGCCCGGGCTGTGGGTAGCTCCGACCTACGTATCATTTTGAAGCACATCATCCCCAACAGCATGGCCCCCATCATCGTCCAGTCTACTCTGGGCGTCGCCTCCGCCATTCTCAACGCGGCTGGGCTCTCCTTCATCGGACTTGGCATCCAGCCTCCGTACCCGGAGTGGGGCGCGATGCTATCGGGCGGACGTCAGTACATCCGAGACTACCCTCACCTGACCCTCTACCCCGGCCTAGCCATCATGTTCACTATCCTTGCGCTGAACTTCCTGGGCGACGGACTTCGGGACGCGCTCGACCCGAAGCTGAAGCGATAGCGCGTTATTAGGAGGTGTTCAAAGATGGGCGTAAATAAAAATCTTCTTTTGGATATTCAGGATTTGACGATTCAGTACGTCACTGACAACGGTACGGTGCACGCTGTCGAGAATCTGAACCTGCAACTGGGACATGGCGAGACTCTGGGCTTCGTGGGGGAAACCGGAGCAGGCAAAACCACCACGGCGCTGGGCATCACGCGGCTCATCCCTTCTCCCCCCGGCGTCATCAGGTCAGGAAAAATTTTCTTTGAGGGCGAGAACCTACTGGAAAAAAGTGAAACGGAGATGCGCTCAATTCGCGGCGGCAAAATCGCCATGATCTTTCAAGACCCTATGACGAGTCTGAACCCTGTGATGACCGTGGACAAGCAAATCGCGGAAATGATCAAACTTCACAGAAACGTGGACGACGCCGAGTCCCTGAAACTTGCCGGAGACATGCTGGAGCTGGTGGGTATCCGGCGCGAGCGTATGCACGACTACCCACACCAGTTTTCGGGAGGGATGAAACAGCGCGTCGTGATCGCCATCGCTCTGGCCTGCGATCCGGGGCTTCTGATCGCCGACGAGCCGACGACGGCCCTCGACGTGACGATCCAGGCCCAGGTTCTTGAGCTGATGAAAAAACTGAAACAGCAATTCGACGCTTCCATGATCCTCATCACCCATGACTTGGGCATTGTAGCGGATATCTGCGACAAAGTGGCGATCATGTACGCCGGGCGCGTGGTGGAGTACGCGGATAAACGCGCACTTTACACAAACCCTGTGCACCCGTACACTATAGGGCTTTTCAACTCCGTACCCGACCTAGACGAGGACCGGGAGTCTCTGAACGTGATCCCTGGCTTGATGCCGGACCCCATGGATCTACCCACCGGCTGCACGTTCCACCCGCGCTGTACCTACGCGGTGGAGGAGTGCTCACGATCGAAGCCCACCATGATCGAGGTCGAAAAAGACCATTTCGCGGCCTGCCCTATTCGAGGCAAGGCAGGCATGCCTGCCTTAGTAGAGGGACGGTGAAAATAATGAGCGACATAATGAACGACAATGTTCCGTATCTCCGAGTAGACAAGTTAAAGAAATATTTCCACACGAAACGCGGGCTTCTTCACGCGGTGGACGACGTGAGCTTCGCGGTCCAAAAGGGGGAAACTTTAGGGCTGGTGGGAGAATCCGGCTGCGGCAAATCGACGCTGGGCCGTTGCCTGATTCGCCTACTGGACGCCACGGCAGGGAGCGTGCTTCTTCACAACGAGAAGACCGGTTTGGACGTTGATATCACAAAGGTCTCCAACGCCGCGATGAAGGAACTGCGCAAAAAAGTCCAGATCGTCTTTCAGGATCCCTATTCCTGCTTGAATCCCCGCTTGTCCGTATGGGAACTAATCGCGGAGCCTCTGATCGTGAACAGCGTTTTTTCCGCCAAAAACGCCATGAAAAAACGTGTCCGCGAGCTGATGAACACCGTGGGCCTGGCGGAGCGCCTGGAGAATAACTACCCTCACGAGTTGGACGGCGGCCGTCGCCAACGCATCGGAATCGCCCGCTCTCTCGCCTTGAATCCGGAGTTCATTGTCCTGGACGAGCCCGTTTCGGCTCTGGACGTCTGCATACAGGCCCAGATTCTGAACCTGCTGAACGATCTGCAAAAGGAATTTCATTACACCTACGTCTTCATCTCCCATAACCTGAGTGTGGTGAAGCACGTGTCGGATCGGATCGCGGTGATGTATTTGGGTAAGATCGTGGAGCTCTCGAACTATAAGGAGCTGTTCGTGAAGCCATTGCACCCGTACACGCAGGCACTTTTATCGGCCATTCCCGTGGCGAAGCTGGACGTCAAGAAGGAGCGAATCATCCTGGAGGGCGATGTACCTTCGCCGATCACGCCGCCGGAGGGCTGTCGCTTCATGGGTCGATGCCGTTACTGCCAAGATCTTTGCAAAGAAAAGACACCGGAGCTGAAGGAAACCTTGCCAAATCACTTCGTCGCCTGTCATTTCACGGAGGAATTACGATAAAATGATTCTCATCCAACAGCTTCAGCCATTAGATGAGAATCGCAACGCCGCCGTTGGCGGCGTTTGTTTTATATTTGGTTTCTTGCCATATGTCTATTTTCATATTTCAGTCGGCTGTCTTTGTCGATCTTAGAATCCCACAACTTTAGTCGTGGGAGTATGTCAAAAAAGTAGAGACACACGGCCGTGCGCCTCTACACCACAAAGGGGGACAATGTCTGATGTACGCCATTCTCGACCGTTTTTTAAAATATGTGACTTACGACACCCAATCCGTGGATGGGGCGACGATTGTTCCCTCCACTTCGGGACAGTTGACGCTGGCCAAGGTCCTGGGCGAAGAACTGAAGGTCTTGGGGCTCCATGACGTGGAGGTCACCGAGCACGCCTACGTCACGGCGACCCTTCCGTCCAATGTCACAGACTCGGAAAAGAAAAAGAAAATCCCCGCCATCGGCTTCGTCGCCCACATGGACACAGCCACGGAGGTGACGGGCAAAGACGTGAACCCCCGGGTGGTGAAAAATTACGATGGAGGCGATATTGTTTTGAGGTCCGCCTCCAATGGCGCGGACGAGGTTGTCCTATCACCGAAAGATTTTCCCTACCTGGCAGACTACAAAGAACAGGATCTAGTGGTGACGGACGGCAACACACTTCTGGGCGCGGACAACAAGGCGGGTATCGCGGAGATTATGGCCGGGGTGGACTATCTGTTACGGCATCCTGAGATCAAACACGGTGACGTCAAGATCGCTTTTACTCCCGACGAAGAGGTGGGGCACCTGGCGAAGTTCCTGGACATCAAAAAATTTGGCGCGGACTTCGCTTATACCTTCGACGGCGGTCCCGTGGGGGATGTGTGCTACGAAAATTTCAATGCCGCGAAGGCGAGCGTGAGCATCAAAGGGCGCGCGGTGCATCCCGGCACGGCCAAAAATCTGATGCTGAATGCCATTACCTTAGGGCAAGAGCTGAACCGACTCTTCCCCCCAGCGGAGGTTCCCGAATACACCGAGGGTTACGAGGGTTACTATCACTGCCTCAGTTTTCAGGGGACCACGGAGTCCGCAACTCTAAAGTATATTATCCGCGACCATGACACGCCCCACTTCGAGGCCCGAAAAAAGTTCATGGAGAAGGCTGTCCAGTGGATGAAGGACAAATACGGGGAAAACCGTTTCACCCTGACGTTACAAGACCAATACCGCAATATGTCCGACAAGCTCCAAGGACACGATCATATCGTGAATACGATCCTGGAGGCGATGGGCGAGCTGGGGATCAAACCCAAGATCACCCCTATGCGGGGCGGCACGGACGGAGCGGCTCTTTCCTGGCGGGGACTCCTCACCCCGAACATTTTCACCGGCGGGCACAACTATCACGGGCGCTTCGAGTTTATCTCCGTCCAAGCGATGGAAAAGGCCACAGCGACAATGCTTAAAATCCTGGAGCTTTACGCTCGCGAGGCGTGAAGTTTCACGAATTTCGGCTTGTGAATTGTCAGAAAAAATATTTAGTTGAATTATCGGGCAATTTCCGGCGTGGCGTTCAACGCGCGCCGGTTATTTGTTCCTATTCATATGGCGGCAGTATGCTGTTTAGATCTTTTTTCTATTTTCTATTTACGAATGAACCTGAAATCTCCATACAGTAGACACTGCCCGCACTCCCTTGAGAAGAATCTCCTTTGAGCCCTAAACGCGCTAGGCTCATGCTCCCACTTTCGGGAAAGGCAAGCCGGGCAGGGCACCTACTTTCAATACGCCTTCTTGTAGAGTTCGATGATTTTTTCCTCCGTAACAAAACGAGGATTGTTGCCGGGACTTCCGCTGACTAGCGCGTCATGAGCCATTTTCCCGAGATGCTTTTCAAACTCCGCACGGTCAGGAATCAGAGTGCGGATCGGAGGGATTTCCACATCCCCGCAAAGAGCCACGATGGCATCGACCGCCTTCCGGGCCGCCTGGAGAGTCGACAGTCCATTCACGTTTTCGCCCATAACCGCGGCCACTTCGGCAAATTTTTCCGGCTTCGCGACATAAGTAAATTCCGCCCACACCGGTAGCAGCACCGCGTTGGATATTCCATGGGCGATATGGAAAAGAGCGCCTATGGGTCTGGACATGCCATGAATTAAAGTTACCGAGGAGTTATTGAAGGCGATTCCTCCAAGGGTAGCAGCGAGCGTCATATTCGCCCGCGCCTCCATATCATCCCCGTCGCACCAAGCCTTACGCAAGTTTTCCGAGATGAGCCGGATTGCCTTTAGGGCGACGACATCCGTTATCGGTTGCTCTCGTTTGGAAACAAACGCCTCAATAGCATGGCAGAAGGCATCCAGCCCCGTAGCGGCGGTGACGCCGGGAGGCATCGAGCGGGTAAGTTCCGGATCGGCTACGGCAATCGTCGGGATGATCCAGGGAGAACTGATCAGCATTTTGACGTCATTGGCGGTGTCATTGATAATAGTGACCTTCGTCATTTCCGAACCAGTTCCTGCGGTCGTAGCTATGGCAATCAGGGGCAGCGTCGGCTTTTGAACCTTGCCGGCTCCCATATAGTCGGTTATTTTCCCGCCATTCGTTTCAAGGATCCCGATGGCCTTGGCGGCGTCAATCGGGCTTCCTCCACCAAGCGCCACCAAAAATTCGCAACCGTTCTTTCTGTACGCTTCCAGCCCGGCCACGACGTCTTTATCTCCCGGTTCGCCTCCAATATCGCTGAACACCGAAAACGAACAGCCAGCTTCCTCCAAAATTTTTCCGACTTTCTCGGCGTAACCGGCTTTTTCCATGAATTTATCCGTAACCAGAAGAGCCTTGTTCTTTCCCAGCCTTTTAAGCTCTTTTCCCAACAAAGACAAACATTTCGGTCCCTGAAGAAGAACCTCAGGCATATAAAATTCCGTGGCTTTCATCATCGATGATCCTTCCTTTCGCTTCGTTGACATACTCCCACAACTAAAGTCGTGTGATTCTAGGATCGACAAAGACAGCCAACCGAAGTGGGTCTTACGTCTTCTCCCTTAAGAGTCGATACCCCGACTCTGCGGATATTCAGCGCCGCATTGATAGCGCCGCATTGATATCGTAATCATGAAAGAAGTCTAACATGAATTTAGAGACACGATAAGAAACAAAAACGAACACCGCTCGTTGGTGGCGTTGCGATTTTCATCTAACGGCTCAACGGCTGAAGCCCTTGGCTTTCTCATCGCTTTATCGTAAATATTACGCCCTGGCGATCATTTCACCATACTGCCTTTTGCAATCGCCGATATAATCCGTTATCTGCTTCAGCGTGGGCATGTTCGGCGCGCATCCGTGGCTTGCCACCAGCAGCGACGCCGACGCGCTGCCCAGTTCCAGGCAGTCGATTATCTCCATACCATTCAATATGCCGTAGAGAAATGCCGAGGCGTATCCATCTCCCCCACCAAAACCCTTCAACATCTTGACTGGAAACGGTTTGATCGAATATTTGTTTCCATCGTTCGTATAGGCCGTCGAACCTGCCTTGCCGTGTTTGATCACCACCAGACGAGCCTTTTTGGAATGCCAAAAGGCGGCCGAGGCCGCGTCATCCATTCCAGGGCATAACATTCGCTCGGTCAGGTCATATTCCTCTCGGCTGCCCAGGATGATCGACGCCTCCGACGCGGCCAGTGAGCAGTAGATGCCAAGCTCGTCAAAGTTCTTCCAGTTATAGGCTCGGTAGTCGATATCGAATATGATCGGGGTCGATGACCACTTCGCGAGTATCATGGCCTTCAACGCGGCCTCCCTGCTCGGACTCTGAGCAAGCGCAGTACCCGATATGAGCAGGCATTTCGCGCCTTCTATGTATCCCGCGTCAATGTCCTCGACCGAGAGGCTGAGGTCTGACGCCTGGTTGCGATACATCAGAATGC
The DNA here is from genome assembly GCA_031267575.1 of Synergistaceae bacterium. Taxonomy (NCBI): domain Bacteria; kingdom Thermotogati; phylum Synergistota; class Synergistia; order Synergistales; family Synergistaceae; species Synergistaceae bacterium. The sequence continues at coordinate 54,311 of JAIRYN010000037.1, forward strand.
TGCTCTCTTCGGGACTCAAAATCTCGGTGAAGGTGAGTCCGAGTTTTTCACCGTTCGTGCAACGGCGAATACGAGATACATCCACACCCTCGGACTCGAAAGTCTCTATCACGAAATCGCCGAACTGATCGTCTGAGACCCGCGTAAAGAACCCGCACTTCTTTCCAAGGCGCGATAATCCCACGGCTATATTGGCGGGCGAGCCGCCGAGGTATTTCTTGAAGGTCGCGCTTTTGCTGAGAGGTTTGTAATAATCCTCAGGATTGAGGTCTATCGCGGCCCTGCCCAGGAGTACCATGTCCATTGGCCTGCTCTCGTCAAATTTCACGTAACTCAACTCCCCCAACTCCTTAGTCGCGCCCTTTTAATCCTACTCTACTGTCACGCGCGCGCCGGGCCGTTCCAGATTATCGCGTCCTTATCGTGCAGCCATACATGTTTGGGGTCGTCAATGCGGTCAGTCCAGGGATTACCATCGAGATGGCGTATCATCCAAGTGTAATACATGGCGTATCCCGGGGCGGCCGCCTGGGGATGACACTCTCCGCCGGGTATTACGCATATGTGGTTATGTTTAATGACGGTCGCGTCATCTCCCACGATCGTGACCCCGAATCCCTGAGGCTTGTCGAATCTGTAGTAGTATACCTCCGGCTGGGGATGATGGTGTGGCGGGTAGCTGCTCCATCTCCCAGGCAGGTGCAGATCCTCGCCAAGCACCATGTTGGAATAAGAAGCGTTGCCGTAGTTGAAGATATCCCGCAGAACACGTTTGGCGCAACCTTGCATGTTGTCGGCACCGAGAAATACGTTTTTGATCGAAGAAGAAGGGTAAAACACGGGCTCAAAGGCGCGAGGGTTATCGGTTTTCTGTATCAGGACCTCGGCGGACGATTTGGCTGTGATCGCCACATCCACGTGGGACGAAACGTGAAGAGCCGTCGGCGGCGCGTCGAAAACGCTGTGACGAGACGCGCTCTCCGAGAGTCCATTCCATTCAAACGATACTTCCCCATCCAGCAAAAGGAACGCCGACTCGTCGCGTTCGGCTCGAAACGTGAATTTCTCTCCGGGAGAGAACACGTACACCCCTATATCCATAAGGGATTCAGGATGAATCCCCCGCCTGTCCGTCAGGGCATTATAACCCTGCACAAATATCCTTGGCTGCATATCGCACTCCTCCTAAAATACGCAAAGGGGCAGAATACGCTGCCCCTCGAAAAATCTCCATCAATACTTCCAGGCTTTGATGATCTCGTCGTCTTGCTCTTTTCGGGCTTCGAGCACTTTGGGATTCTCCGAAACCTGCGGCGTGCCAACGCGCCACCATCCCTCATAGCGGCCGCCCATCGTCTTCGGCAGCACTTTCACGTCTATGACGCAAACGCCCGGTTCGTTCTTTGCGGACGCTAACGCTTCCGCCAGCTCTTGTGGGGTTGATGCCCTGAAGCCCTTCGCCCCGTATCCTTCGGCGACCTTCGCGTAGTCGATTTCGAGCGGTGAGCCATCCAGACGGCCTGTTTTCTCGTTTCGCGCGGCGATCCTGGTGCAGAAAGAGTCAATCCCCTGGCTGTTTTGTAGGTTTTCGATGCAGCCGAATCCCTGGTTGTCGAATACGACCACGGTGATCTTGAGATTTTCCTGGACGGCCGTCAGCAGTTCCGAGTGTAACATCTGCCATGTGCCGTCTCCGACCACCGCGTACACACCCCTGCTCGGCTCTGCCAATTTGACCCCGACAGCCGCGTTGACCTCGTATCCCATGCAACTGAATCCGTACTCGACGTGATAGGATTTGTACGCGCGCGTCTTCCAGAATTTGCGGACGTCGTCGGGCAGGCTCCCGGCGGCGGAAATGATGATGTCGTCCGCTTCCATAGCCTTCCACATCTCGCCCAGCGCTCTGGTCTGAGCAATCCCACGCTCCGTCTCCAGCGACAATACGCGGTCAACCTCGACAAACCACTCATCTCTGAGGCGCTTGACTTCGTCGCCCCAAGACGCCTTGTATCCGCCTATCGCGTTGTCCAACGCGTACAGCGACAGTTGCGCGTCGGCCACAACTTGGCGGGCGTTCATTTTATAGGCATCGAACCCACTGACGTTGATTGATAGGATATCGACGTCCGGGTTCTGGAACTGCCACCGGGATGACGTGGTGAAGTCTCCCAGCCTTGTTCCCACGGCGATGACGAGATCCGCTTCTTTAGCTATTTTGTTGCCAGCTGTCGAACCCGAAACGCCGACGCCCGAAAGGTTTAGCGGATGATCCCACAGTATGGCTCCTTTGCCCGCCTGCGTTTCGGCAAACGGCACGCCGTGTCTTTCCGCGAAGGCGCGAAGCGCCTCCCCCGCTTCGGAATACAGAACCCCGCCTCCACATATCAACATAGGTTTTTTCTTCCCAGCGATGAGTTCCGCGGCTCGCTTTATCTCTCCGTTAGTGGGGACTCGGCGTTCGATGTGGTGTATCCGTCTCTCAAAGAAGTTTTCGGGATAATCGTAGGCTTCCGCCTCGGAGTCCTGCGGCAAACAGATTGTCACCGCGCCGGTCTCCACCGGGTCCGTCAGCACGCGGAATGCGTTGAGCAACGCGCTCATCACCTGTTCGGGGCGCGTCACCCTATCCCAATATTTCGATAAGGGTTTCAGGGAGTCGGCGACCGTCACGCTGTAGTTCGCGGGTTGTTCGAGCTGTTGAAGGACCGGGTCCGGCTGGCGAGTAGCATAAGTGTCTCCGCAGAACAACAGCAACGGAATACGGTTCACCGTCGCCGTTCCCGCCGCTGTCGCGAAGTTGGTGGTGCCGGGCCCGATGCTGGCCGCGCAAGCTATTATCTCTCGGCGGTTCTTCTGTTTAGCGTAGCCTATCGCGGTGTGCGCCATTCCTTGCTCATTCTTGCCCATATAAAAGCGCATGTCTCCGTTGTACGATGCCATCGCTTCGCCAATGCCAAGGACTATTCCATGCCCGAATACCGTTATGACGCCTTTCACAAACTTGCTTTCGACCCCGTCAAATTCCACGTACTGGCTGTCGAGAAAACGAACTATCGCCTGCCCTACAGTTAAGCGGATGGTTTTCACGTTCTCCATGCCTCCCTCGATATCTGCCGTGACGAACCAGTCGTCTCCGTAAATATATTATTTGGGTAACTTTTGAGAAATTTCTTGCGCAACGCTTCTTTCTACCAGCATATTACCATTTTTTGAATAGTCAATAGGCATTTTTGTGTTTTGAGATTTTAAGTAATCGGGACCCCCGACAGGATTCCTTCCGTTCGCCTTTATTATCTCCCCCAACGCCTCCGCCCCAGATTTTCATATATTATCGCTCATCTATTATCGCTCATCATTCACGCTGAAACAACCAGGTTGTAACTTACTCACGATACGTTGTACACTTATATTGAATCATCAAGCGTCATACTGCAAACGCTGTGTACGTTTTGCGCGAATCGCGAATATGGAAAAATACGGGAGAGAGGTTTGGATCATGCTACGTCCACAACGCATCGACGCCATAGAAAATTATTTGATTCAGCACAGGGTCGTCAATCTCGACGAACTGTGCAAGGTATTCTCCGTCTCGAAAAACACCATCCGCAGGGATATCGATGAAATCCACAAGCGAGGGTGCATAAGGAAGATCTACGGCGGAGTCCGAGTCGTGGAAAAAGACGAACTCATGCCTTTCACGGAACGCAATAAGAGAGCGTTGGACGCAAAAAAACGTGTCGCGAAATGCGCGGCCGAATTCGTCGAAGACGGCGATATTATATTTGTAGACTCCGGAACCACCACTTGTCACATGGTCGACCATCTCAAGGATAAAACGGACCTGACGGTCATCACGAACAATCTGGACTTTATCGTGTCAGCTCTGCCCCACGAAAATATCAACATCATATCCCTGTCCGGCGCCCTCAACAGGAAGACGCTCTCTTTCACCGGAGCGAGCGCCGCAAACTCGCTCGAATCGTTCAACATCAGCAAGGCGTTCATGGCCTCAACGGGAATCACGGTCGAGAAAGGCGCCACTAACTATTTCGCCGACGAATACGACGTCAAACAAGCGGCGATCAGAAGAAGCCAGAAAAGGTTCTTGCTGGTGGATCACTCCAAGCAGGGCGTGATCTCTTTGCGGACATTCGCCGATCTAAGTGATTTTGATTGCCTAGTCACAGAAGCGCCTCTCCCGGAAACATTCCGTAACTATCTGGAACGCAATGCCTGCAAAGTGGTCTTAGTTAAAGGTGATATGGGTTAAAAGGATATTGGGTTAAAAGGATATAAGAGTGATATTGGTTAAGAGTTGATAAACTTTCCAAGAAATTAGCAAACGCTTCTTGACTTTTAAAAAAAAGCTAATTATACTAATCTAAGCTTAGTTAAGTTAGTTAGGTTAGGTTAGTTAAGTTAAGCTAGTTAAGTTAAAAACGCTTTAATCTGTTAAAAATGCTTTAATCTTTTCGCTTTTCGAAAAAAATTTTGACATAAATAATATAATTTAAAATAAGCTACTTTTCTCATATCCGCGTTGCCGGTTGAACGACGTTCTGTCGGCAGCGCGGCAAAACAGCAAACCGTATACCTTATCTCACTTTAGAAAGGAGAAATCCTGGTGCCTTTGAAGATAGGAGTTGTCGGGGTTGGAGCGATAGGAAGAGAGCACGCGCACAGGTGCGCCAAGGTATTGCCTGGTAGTACGGTTACGGCTTTGAGTGACGTTGACGAAGAAGCGGTCAGAAAGTTTATGGCTGAGGAAAAATTTGACGCGTCTTTTTTCGCGAATGGGCATGAACTGATCCAATCTCCCAACGTAGACGCCGTGTTGGTTACTTGCTGGGGGGCAAAACACGAGGAGTTCGTCATCTCGGCAATCGAGGCGGGCAAACCGGTGTTTTGCGAGAAGCCCCTGGCTGAGACCGCCGAGGCGTGTCGCAATATTGTTAACGCCGAAATAGGTCGAGGCAGGCGCCTCGTCCAGGTGGGTTTCATGCGTCCGTTCGACCGGGGTTATCAGGCTCTCAAAAAAACTTTGGACGACGGAACGATAGGTTCACCTCTTGTTGTGAACTGTCGACACTTCAATTACGATAACGTACCTTACTACAAAACCTCTATGGCTATCAACGACACCCTCATCCACGAACTCGACGTTCTGCGTTGGCTCCTTGATGATGATTATCTCACGGTGCAGGTCTATTTTCCGCGTCGCAGCGCCAATGCACCAGAGGCGGTTCGCGACCCGCAGATCGTAGTGCTTCGAACTATAAAGGGAATCCACATCAACGCCGAGATATACGTCTTCAGCAAATTTGCGTATGACGTGCAGTGCGAGGTCATCGGCGAAAACGGCATAGCGTCCCTCCCGGAACCGATGGCCGTTCCTATCAGAAGGGCCGCGCGAGACGAGCGGGCGTTGTTGACGGACTGGAAAACGCGTTTTATTGACGCATATGACGTAGAGCTTCAAGCGTTCATCGAGAACGCGAAGTCCGGGAAATTCACGTCGGGCGCTTCGGCGTGGGATGGGTATGCGGCCGCCGTGGCAGCGGATGCTTGCATAAAATCTCAGACGACTCTCGCGACTGAACCGGTAGACATGCCTCCGTGCCCGGCCTTTTATAAAAAGTAGCAAAAGTAGCAGAAATATAGGAGGATTTTCATATGAATAAAAGCAAAGTCAAATTGGGCATCGCCCCAATCGGCTGGACGAACGACGACATGCCCGAACTGGGGAGCGAGAACACCTTCGAGCAATGCGTGAGCGAGATGGCTCTGGCCGGTTTCAAGGGATGCGAGGTCGGCAGTAAATTTCCGCGCCACAATCCAGAATTGCTGAAGCGGAAACTGGACGCCCGCGGATTGGTGATCTGTAACGCCTGGTTCAGCACGTTTTTCGCGGACGGAAAAAAAGCGGAGACGATCGAGAATTTCACGAAACATATGAAATTTCTGAAGTTTATGGGTGCCCTTGTGATCGGATGTTCGGAACAGAGCGGAAGCGCGCAGGGAACCGACAAGCCGATATTCAACGCGAAAAAAGTCTTCACGGAGGTGGAATGGCAGCTTGTGGTCGCCGGTTATAACGAGATCGCGAAAATCGCCGAGGGGGAGGGAATGAAAGTGTGCCTGCACCACCACATGGGCACAGGCGTTCAGACGACTCTCGAAATCGACCGCTTCATGAGGGAAACGAACGGCAACGTCTACCTGCTCTATGACACAGGGCATGTCTACTATTCAGAAGGATCCCAGGAATCCGTCGTTAAAGTGCTTGAAGATTACCTGCCTCGTATAGTGCACGTCCACCTCAAAGACGTTCGTCCAGAAAAAGTGGAGCTTGTGCGCCGGGAGGGCAAGTCATTTCTAGATGGAGTTAAGATGGGAACTTTTACGGTTCCTGGAGATGGGGTAATTGATTTCGCGCCAGTATTCGATTTGTTGGACAAAGGTGACTACAGCGGGTGGATGGTGGTCGAGGCGGAGCAGGATCCTGCGAAAGCCGACCCGTTTGAATACGCCGTAAAGGCAATGGAGTATATCCGCAAATATTATTGACGTCCGACGAACCTATTTAGCGGCGAAGGGCGCATTTAAAACGAAGGAGGAACGACAGAAGATGAAACAGAAGATGAAGAAGAGGATGTTTACAGTATTTTTGGCGGTTTGTTCGATATTGGCGCTGGGATTGGCGTCGGGAACAGAGGCATTCGCCGCGACGGCCAAGTTCAAAATCGGCTACAGTTGCAATAATTTCAATGACACATTCCAGACCTATATTGTCGATGCGGCGCGCGCGGCGGCAGTCGAGGCAGGAGTCGATCTGGAGGTTCTCGACGCGCAGGAAGACGACATTCGTCAACAGGATCAAGTCAATAACCTGATCCAAAACGGAGTGGACGCTCTGATCGTAGTTCCGGTTAACACGGGCTCCGTTCAGCCGATCATCAAAGCGGCGGCCGACGCCAAAAAACCCTTGGTATTCGTCAACCGCAATCCATACCCCAGCGGCGGAATGCCAGAGAACGTATACTTCACCGGAGCCGATTCGATCCTCGAGGGCTCATCCCAAATGGAGTACGCGGGCAAGCTTATGGGCGGCAAGGGTAACATCTGCATCCTTATGGGCATTCTCTCGAACGAGGGCGCTCTGGGCCGCACCGCCGGAATCGAGCAGACCGTACAGGAAAAATTCCCCGACATCAAGATACTTGCCAAGGAAACCGGCAACTGGCAGCGTGACCAAGGATTGAACATCACCGAGAACTGGCTCACAGCGTATGGCGAACAGATTAACGCCATTCTCTCCAACAATGACGAAATGGCGCTTGGCGCGATAATGGCTCTGGAAAACGCGGGCAGACAGGATGTTTTGGTGTTCGGAAACGACGCCATTCCAGACGCGCTGGCGGCGATCAAAAGCGGAAAACTTGGCGGAACAGTATTGCAAGATCCAGTTGCTCAGGGCAAAGGCAGTCTTGAGATCACGGTGAAGATTCTCAACGGCGAAAAGGTTGAGCAGCTTCAGAAACTTCCCGCCGACGTCATTAATAAGGACAATATCAACAATCAATAGCGCCATAATGGGGAGAGAGCGCGCGTTCTCCCCATTAGTGCATCAGGCAGCGTAAATAAAGTTATACGTTTCCACAATAAGGAGGTGGGTCGATGAAGGCAAAAATTACGATTGATTATTGATTCTGGAGTCTGGTCGGTGGTTTATACGCGTTCCAATAGTTGCTGACGTTGCAGCTGAAAACCAAGACCGTATAGTGGCTATTGCCCCGGACATCTGAACGTTTGTGTGTAGAGATCGTGTGTCTCTACTGTGATGAAAATATTGTCGTAAATCAGGACTACAACGGTGCTTGTGGAATATTTCGGAAATATTTTTACGAGCTTTGCGAGATTCAGCTTTTCCTTTGACTTATAATTAAAGGAATACTATGCGAAATATATCTACTAGTTATGAGTAGGTATTAGTACGCTGAAAGGATCGGTGCGGCTGAATGACCCCTGAAGACAAAGTTCCTCTTCTTCAAATGAAGGGGATAGTCAAAACTTTTCCTGGAGTTAAAGCCCTTAAGGGAGTGGATTTCGACGTAAGGGAAGGCGAAGTGCACGCGCTCATGGGTGAAAATGGCGCGGGCAAATCCACGTTGATGAAGTGCCTCATCGGCATTCACCCGCAAACGTCGGGAGAGATAATATTCAAGGGCAATCGCCTGGGACATTACAATACGTCTGACGCGCTGAAAATGGGAATTTCCATGATTCATCAAGAACTGAGTCCCGTGCTACACCGACCCATTATGGAAAATATCTGGCTCGGACGCGAACCGCTAACAGGTCTAGGGTTGGTCGACCACGCGAAGATGGCTCAGATGACCAGGGATGTACTGAAGGTTATCGATTTGGACGTGGATCCGCGCACGCTGATGAGGGACCTCACAGTTGCCAAGATACAGATGGTCGAGATCGCTAAAGCTATCTCGTACAACGCGGCGCTCATTATTATGGATGAACCGACGAGCGCGCTAGCGGAGAGCGAAGTGGCTCAACTTTTCAAGATAATCAACAGGCTTCGCGACGAAGGTAAGGGCATCGTTTACATATCGCACAAGATGGACGAGATATTCAAGATAGCTGATCGCATCACGGTCCTTCGCGACGGGGAATATGTGGGCACAGACAACGCGGCCAACACCACTATGGACCGAATGATCACTATGATGGTCGGGCGCTCTGTTTCCGACATGTTCCCCAAGATCTCCTGCGATATCAGCGACGTGCACCTGGAGGTGAAAGGACTCCGCAATTCGCGGTTCTTTCACGATGTCTCATTCAGCGTGCGCAAGGGCGAGATATTGGGCATCGCGGGGCTTCTCGGTTCTGGAAGAACTGAGGTCATAGAGAGTATCTTCGGCATCAAGTCCCTGGACGCCGGAGAAATATTCATAGACGGACGCCGCGTCGAAATAAAAGAACCGGCCGACGCGATAGCAAATGGGATGGCGTTTTTGACCGAGGACAGGCGGGAGACGGGCATATTTCCGATGCTCGATGTTCTGTTCAACATGTTCATAGCGAGTATGGATCAGCACACCAACAAAGCCCAAATTCTGAATGACAGGTCGTCATTGAACGTTTGCAACGAATACATCAGCGTCATCAACGTCAAAACTCCGTCGCCTTACCAGAAGGTGGAAAATCTGTCCGGAGGTAATCAGCAAAAGGTTCTGGTCGCCCGCTGGCTTATGACGTCTCCGTCCATACTTTTTTTGGACGAGCCGACAAGGGGGATCGACGTTGGCGCGAAAGCCGAGATACACTCTATCATAAGTAAACTTGCGGGACAGGGCAAAAGTGTGATCATGGTCTCCTCGGAATTGCCGGAAGTCATTGGCATGAGCGACCGCATAATGGTCATGCACGAGGGAAGAGTGACGGGAATACTGGACAACAGTAAAAAACTGCAACAGGAGGAGATTATGCGCTACGCCTCGGGGGTAGCATGATCACCGAACCCAACAGGCGCGGGGATGACCTCCGGTTTTGCAAAACTTACGTAGATGGGAGGAGACACAATGATTCAAGAAAATAGAATCGATTGGATCCAGTTGTTCAAAAAATATGGGATTATCGTGGTCCTTATTTTGATGGTCGCGGGCATATCTATTTTAAGACCACAGTTTCGCACCCCCACCAACCTCTTCAATGTACTGACTCAAAGCTGCATTTTCGGAATTATGGCGCTCGGAATGACCTTCGTGATCATCTCCAAAGGGATAGACCTCTCGGTGGGTTCCGTGTTGGCGTTATCGGGCGTCATCGCCGCCAGTCTGGCGCAGATGCCTGAAGCGGCGAACAAATATTTTCCAGGCCTTCCCGTCTTGCCCGCCGTAATTCCTGTGATCGTGGCGCTGATCGTGGCTAGTCTGTGCGGAGCTCTGAACGGGACGCTAATCGCTTTCACGGGGATACCCGCTTTCATCGCAACGCTTGGCATGTACACCGTCGCCCGCGGGCTTGCCCTCATCTACACATCAGGACGCCCCATTAGCACTCTTTCCCCCGGTTTTACCTTCTTTGGGGGCAAAATAGGCATGATCCCCACACCTGTCGTGGTATATCTACTCATGATCGTGGTGGCATGGATACTGCTCAACAAGACGCGCTTCGGTAAAAGCGTGTACGCCATTGGCAGCAATCTCAAGGCGGCCGAGGTCTCTGGTATCCCCATCAAAAGGAATTTCGTGAAAATATACGCGTTATGCGGTCTCATGGCTGGAGTCGCTGCAGTGGTTCTGGCGGGGCGAGTGCAGAGCGTGCACCCTGGGGCGGCCACTGGTTACGAACTGACGGCGATCGCGGCGACGACGATCGGAGGGACCAGCCATTCCGGAGGGATAGGCACGATCTGGGGTGCGGTTGTCGGCGCGTTGATCTTGGGAGTTCTGCGAAATGGACTGACTTTATTGGGCATTCACCCTTACTGGCAGCAGGTGTGCGAGGGCTGTATAATCGTTGTGGCCGTTATCATCGACATGAAGACCCACACGCAGAAAAAATGACAATGACAATGAAGTAAAGAGGATTACAAGGAGGTGGGCCGATAAAGGCGGAATTGGTGAAAATATTCTTATATATTGAGACTATAACGGTGCTCCTGGAAGATTTCGGAATATTTTGAAATATTTCTGTGAGCTTTGTGAGATTTAGTTTTTCCTTTGATTTCATACTCATTGATTTCACACTCAAAGGAATATTCTGCGAAATGTATCTTCTAGTTATGATAGGTATTAGTACGCTGAAAGGATCGATAAGGAGTAAAAGTGATGGAGGACCTCAAAATAGGCCTGATAGGCCTTGGAAGGCTGGGGGAACAGCACGCCGTTAATGTGGCGACCAGAGTGCGAGGCGCGGAACTTTCCGCCATTTGCGACATGAACGCCGAAAAACTGTGGGAGGTTTCAGACCGCCTCAATGTAAAGGAAAGATACGCGAATTTCTCGAAAATGTGTGAATCGGGCAATGTGGACGCGGTGCTTATCGCTTCTCCTTCCGCGTTGCACACGTTACAGATATCCACAGCCCTTGATGCGGGTAAACACGTTTTTTGTGAAAAGCCCCTAGGTGTTACGGTTGAAGAGTGTCTTGAAGCCGAAAAAGCTGTTACGCGCCATCCTGACAAGGTTGTGATGCTGGGATTCATGCGTCGTTTTGACCCCTCATACCGCTACGCGAAAGAGCGCGTCGACGCAGGCGAGATAGGTCGAGTCATCCTGTTCCGGGGCTACAGCCAAGATCCAGAGCGCTTCATCGACGGCGCGATAGCCTTCGCCCCTCACAGCGGCGGACAGTTCCTCGACATGTGCGTGCACGATATCGACCTTGCTAGATGGTACACCGGATCGGAGCCTACCGAGGTGTGGGCCGCCGGAGGTTGCTACGCTCATCCCGAATTTGGACAGTACAAGGATGGGGATAATGTCGCCTGTCTCATGAAGTTCAAGGATGGCGCAATGGGTTTCCTCTTCGCGGGACGTACCGCGCCGCACGGCTACAACGTCGAAACCGAGATCATCGGGACTAAGGGTATTCTGCGCATAGCGTCCGTGCCTCAGAAAAACCTGGTGGAGGTGATAGACTCGACTGGAGTGCGCCGCGAATGCAGCCAGAACTTCTTGGAGCGCTTTGACGAGTCTTACGTCGCCGAGGTTCAGGAGTTCGTGGATTGCGTCAGAGAGAACAGGAAACCGGAGGTGACCGTGCGCGACGGAACGCAGGTCTCCCGAATCGCTTATAAGTGCAAGGCTTCGTTTGAAAGCGGCGAACTCGTCAAAACGGGTTTATAGCAACTTGATAGGTGATAGAGATGGGTGATAAAGATGGGATTCAAAAGTTCATTGGATGAAATGAGCCAGACTACTTCGACCCAGTTCTGGAATGACAACTGCTCAATCGGTGATCTTTCGTTCGCCCTAGAACATGGCGCGGTAGGGGCAACGACGAATCCCGTGATCGTTGGCCAAGTCTTGGAGGCGGAACTCGAAAACTACGTCCCGGAGATCAAGGGACTGATCGCCGGGAATCCCACGGATACCGAGGACGATATCGCGTGGAAACTGAACGAAAGCATGGCTGTGGTCGGAGCGAAACTACTAAAACCCGTGTTCGACAGAACCGGAGGAATGGCAGGATACATTTCCATCCAGACGAACGCCAAATATTATCGCAATGTCGATAAAATTACCGAGCAGGCGCTACATTTCAAGTCCCTCGCTCCCAACATCATGGTGAAGATGCCGGTCACCGCCGCCGGAGTGAAAGCGATCGAGGAGAGTACCTATCATGGTGTGAATGTGAACGCCACCGTTAGCTTTACCGTGCCCCAGGCGCTCGCCGTAGCGGAGGCCATCGAGAGAGGCATGAAGCGCCGCGAAGCCGAAGGTAAGGACAACTCATCCCTGCATCCGGTGTGTACAATCATGGTGGGACGGACTGACGACTGGATCAAGGATTATGTTAACTCGTTGGGAATCACGATCGACCCTCTGGCGCTGGAACTCAGCGGAGTCGCGGTCTTTAAGCGCGCCTATGCGTTGTACAAGGAACGTGGTTACCGCGTTAGACTGCTCGCCGCAGCTTATCGCAACATTTATCACCTGACCGAATTTATAGGCGGGGATGTATCGATGACAATTCCGCCGCCGTGGATAAAAAAGTTCGTAAAAAGCGACATCAGGGTCGAAAACCGTATGGATACCCCGGTAAATTCCGCTATGTTGTCGTTGCTGCAAAAATACGTGCCGGATTTCAACCGTGCCTACGACACGGACGGTATGAAAGCGGAAGAGTTCGACAGTTACGGAGCGACAAAAAAGACACTGGCGCAATTTTTGAACGGCTACGACAAAATGGTTGGGATGATCCGTAAGTTCATGGTGTAGTTGATATATGATGTAGTTGATATTGTCAGCCAACAATAGCCGGTGAATTACCCCTTGTCAAAGAGGCGAGTTTTTTGTATACTACGTAAGTGATTTGTAAGTGATTTTGTGCGGACATAGCTCAGTTGGTAGAGCATTAGCTTCCCAAGCTAAGGGTCGCGGGTCCGAATCCCGTTGTCCGCTCCAGTGATATCAAGGGCTTAGGAGATTTTCCTAAGCTCTTTAATTTTGCTCCTTGTAACACCCTTGTAACAAAATTCTTATCGTCCCGTCACCTTCGCCACGAACCACCCGGCCAGGCCCGTCGCCGCCGCCCACATCCCCTTTTTCACCCATGAGGCCATGTTTCGGTTGACGTAAAGCTCAGTGGGTTCATCTTCTTTTAAGTGTTCCACGAGCATTCTCCGTAGATCGGGGATAAGCGCGACGCTCTTTAGAATTTCTTTCACGTCCTCGTGGATTTCTTTCACCACCGCCTCTATCCCCATAATTCGGCCTTGGGTTTCGCCGATTTTTTGCAGGATATCCAAAATTACTTTATCGTTCCAGCGTGTTGCGCGGTTCATTTTTCCACCTCACCCTTGTACCTTGTACTTCGTGTAAAGCGCATCGAGCTTGTCATCGACAGACTCGCCTTTGAGGAGTTCAGGTGAGATAAGTTCCTCCGGCTTCAATTCGATCATCGCTACGATTTCTTCTTTCTGCGCGTCGGTCAATTCGAGGTTCGCGAATTTCCTGTCGCTGAGAGTGTTGAGCCATCCGCAGACCTGGTCAATCAGATATCCATACACCACTCGCTCAATGGGAGTTTCGAGCGAATCCGGCACAAAAGGGATATCGATAGCCTTCACTAGTAGCTCGATTACTAACTTCTTCTTCTCCGGTCCGGTCTTGCCTTTCAACTCGTATTCAATCTGCGCCACCAGATCCATGGCCATACTGACGATCTTCTTCCACATGTGCCCCTCCTATTGTTCTCCGCCGAAGCGGCCGTTTCGTGCCTTCTGGTCCACACCAATATGCACGTTCGCGCTGCTGGCGTGTATCATGTAGGTATATTCCAGCTCGGGTATTTCCTTACGCCCGTACATTTCGACCAGAAGATCATAGAGCTGGCGCTTCGACATACCAGCGACTCGAATATCCGCAGCCTCGCCCCGTGTGTGAGCCGAGGCCGTTTCGTCGCCCCACTGACCACGAGCGAACCCCTGCTTGCCCAGGATTTTGCTACCAACATCTTTGTTGTGCTTCGTGCAGCGCCAGCCAGAGACGATGAGAATAGGTTTGTCCACCGTTTCTCGAAGCGCTTGCAGTGTCCGAGACAGAGCGGGCGCGGGGTATTTCAACCCGCACCCACACTTACACGCGAATTCCGAAGAATTGAAGTCCTTACTGATGTCTCCCATTTCAACCTCCCCAAATAAAAAGCCGCCCCCGAAGGAGCGGCGCTGTATCGACTTTACAGGGGCTGAAGCGTCCCTGGCCGAATATCGTACCTCGCCAGCAGATACCGGACGGCGAGAATCCACAACTC
>JAIRYN010000038.1 GCA_031267575.1 Synergistaceae bacterium
ATTCCCGTCGTTCGCGGAAAGGACGGAGCTCTCGAAGGGAAGGACGCCGTGATCGACAAGGACTTCGCGTCGAGCCTTCTGGCCTCTCAGGTCGACGCCGACCTTTTGGTGATTTCCACAGGGGTGCCGATGGTTTACCTCAACTATGGCAAGCCAAATCAGAAGGCCCTTGAAAAAGTGACGCTGCCCGAACTCAAGAAATATAAAGAAGAAGGACACTTCGCACCGGGCAGCATGTTGCCCAAAATTGAGGCCGTCATTCAATTTCTGGAAAAAGATGGCTTTCTGGAAAAAGACGGCTTTCTGGAAAAAGACGGATCGAAAGCCCGGAAGGCCATTATCACGAACCCGGAGTCCTTGGGCAAAGCAGTGGAGGGGACCAGCGGAACCCACGTACTCCCAGGGGCGTAGCCCCTGGACCCGTTAGCCTTCGGCGGTTTATTTGCGCGCTGTTTTTCGCTCACGTTGCTCGCTTACCTTACAGAATCGGAGGGGGGTTGATTTATGTCCAGTTCAAAAATCGCTTTTAATGTCAATGGCAGAGCCTGCCAGCTTGAAAAAGACGAAAATCTCCTGGCTTTCCTGCGGGACACTGCCCGCCTGACCGCCGCGAAAAACGGGTGTGGGGAGGGAGTGTGCGGCGCCTGTATGGTGCTGGTGGATGGAAAAGCGACGCGCGCCTGCCTTCTGACCGCAGCCAAGGTGACGGGCAAAAATATATTGACCGTGGAAGGATTGCCCGAACACGAAAAAAAGATTTTTTCCTGGGCTTTCGCCGAGGCCGGAGCGGTGCAGTGCGGCTTTTGCACCCCCGGCATGGTCATCAGCGCCCGGGATCTGTTGTATACCACTCTGACTCCTACGGAGGAGGAAATTCGCAACGCCCTCCGTGGAAACCTGTGCCGCTGCACGGGGTACATCAAGATCGTGGAGGCCGTCTCCTTGGTGGCTAAGGCGTTCCGAGAACGTTTTGTCCCGCCTGAGATAGAGAACCGTTCTTTTCAGGTGGGGGAGCGGATGCCGAGGGTGGACGCGGCGGAAAAGACGACCGGCGAAGGGCAGTTTGTAGACGATATGCTTCTCCCAGGCATGTTACACGGAGCGGCGTTGCGTTCTCCCACAGCGAGAGGTTTGGTCAAGTCCATCGACGTTTCGGAGGCGAAAAAGATGCCAGGTGTTGTGGTGATCCTGACGGCGGAGGACGTGCCGGGCCAGCGTTATCTGGGACATATTGCCCGCGACTGGCCCGTAATGATCGCCGTTGGTGAGGAGACGCGCTACATTGGAGACGCCGTTGCTCTCGTCGCCGCCGAGACTAAAGCGGAGGCCGTAGCCGCGACTAAAAAGATACTTCTCGACTACGAGGCGCTACCGCCCGTCTTGTCCGTCGAAGAAGCTGTAGCGCCCGATGCTCCCAAACTTCACCCCAACGGCAACGTGCTCAAGGTCAACACGAAAGTCAAACGGGGTGACGTGGATAAGGCTCTGGCGGAGTCCGCCTACGTTGTGAAAGAGACCTACTCGACCCCTTTCACGGAGCATGCTTTTCTGGAACCCGAATGCGCCTTGGCCGTGACCGAGGGGGACGAAGAAAACAGATCGGTAACCGTTTATGTAGGGGATCAGTCTGTTTATGACGACCTTCACTGCCTTATTGAGATGTTGGACGTGGGGGAAGACCGGGTACGGGTGGTGAGCGCTCTGGTAGGTGGAGGGTTCGGCGGCAAGGAGGACTTGTCGGTGCAGCACCACGCCGCGCTTTTAGCCTGGAAAACGGGGCGACCGGTCAAGATGCTGCTGACGCGACAGGAAAGCATCAACGTTCATCCCAAGCGCCATCCCATGTTTATGGACTACACGACGGGATGCGACGCCGAGGGGTATCTCACGGCCCAGCGCATCCGCATCCGCAGCGACACGGGGGCCTATGCCTCCCTGGGCGGCCCCGTGCTCCAGCGCGCCTGCACTCACGCCACCGGACCCTACAAGGTGCCCAATGTGGACGTCGAAGGACTCGGCGCCTACACGAACAACCCGCCGGCGGGGGCTTTTCGCGGCTTCGGCGTTACCCAGTCGGCCTTTGCTGTCGAGTGTCAGATGAACCTGCTGGCCGAGAAGACGGGGCTTTCTTACTGGGAGATCCGTTATCGTAACGCTGTGGAACCTGGCGACGTTTTGGGCAACGGCCAGATCGTGCCGCCCAACACCGCCATGAAAAAAACCCTACTGGCGGCCAAAGAGATCTATGAGTCCAGCCCCTACGCGGGTATCGCCTGCGGATTGAAAAACAGCGGCGTCGGCGTGGGAAACTCGGATATCGGGCGGGTGAGACTGGAGATACAAGACGGCAAGGCCATCATTTACACCAGCGCCGCCTGTATCGGTCAGGGGTTGGCGAGCACCATGATTCAGGCGATTTCTCACGTAACGGGACTTCCCATCGGTTTGATCGACTACGTCCGGCCCGACACTCGCACGACGCCGAACTCGGGAACCACCACAGCGTCCCGTCAGACGGTCTTCACAGGAGAGGCCACGCGCCTCTGCGCGCTGGATCTGAAAGCCGACTTGGACCAGGCCGAGGGCAAGACGTTCGAGGAAAAAATGCGCTCTTTGGAAGGAAAGAGCTATTACAACGAATACAGTTTCGTCAGTGATCCCATGGGGTCAGATAAGCCCAACCCTGTGAGCCATGTGGGGTATGGTTACGCTACCCATGTCGTGCTCCTGGATGAACAGGGCAAGGTCGTCAAGTTTTACGCCTGCCATGACGTTGGACAAGCCATCAACCCCAATTCGGTGGAGGGACAGATCGATGGGGGCATCGCGATGGGCCTGGGGTACGCCTTGACGGAGGATATGAAACTGGAAAACGGGGTGCCCAAGGCGAAGTTCGGATCTCTGGGGTTATGGCGCGCCAACCAGATGCCGCAGGTTGAGCGGGTGATCCTCGACACAGAGGGTCTTGAACCTCAAGCCCTTGATCTCATGTTCGGGGCCAAAGGAATGGGAGAGATCGTGCTGGTGCCCCCCGCCCCGGCCATAGCCCTTGCCTATCAGCGCTTTGACGGAGTCTTTCGCGACAAACTGCCACTGGAAAACACCCCCTACAGGAAGAGTCCGGTTAAAAAATGAATAGAAAATCGGTTTGGGATTCAGCGCAATATGTGGTATAGCGCGATATTATATTGTTATTATAATTATTTTGGGAGGAAAATCAATGCAGACGTTATTTAGAGGAAAACATTTCATTACGCTTCGAGACTGGACGCAAAGCGAGGTCGAGACGCTTTTGGAAGTGGCCGAGGACTTGAAGCGAGATTTTGCTATGGGAAAAGTCAACGATAGCCTGAAAAACCAGACGATCTTTTTGATGTTTTTCGAGCAATCGACCCGGACCCGGAACTCTATGGAGGCCGGTATCACCCAGTTGGGCGGTCACGCCCACTTTCTCGACACCAGCACGATGCAGGTCAGCCACGGGGAAACCGCGAAGGACACCGCGATTATTTTAGGCCGCATGGGTCACGCTATTGCCTGCCGTTACTGCAACTGGGGCTACGGCAACAAGTATATCAAGGAGATGGCGCAGTGGTCCCCCGTGCCCATCATGAATCTTCAGTGCGACCTCTATCACCCCATGCAGGCCATCGCGGACCTGATGACGATCAAAGAGCGCTTCGGCCTCACAAAAAACACGAAAAACACGAAAAAACTGAAGGTCTCGATCATTTGGGCTTACGCCGAAAGCCACAAGAAACCGATTTCCGTGCCCTTGTCCCAGATACTTTTCTTCCCACGCTTTGGTATGGACGTAGTCTTGGCCCATCCCAAGGGCTGGGAATTACCCGACTGGGTTATCGCCGAGGCGCAGGCCAACGCCGAGAAGTTCGGTGGCAGCGTCACGGTCACCGACGACGAAGCCTACGCCTACAAAGACGCCCATATTGTCATCCCGAAGAACTGGGGCAACTGGGTGACGGACCAGACGGGATTGGCCGCATCGGGAGCGGTGAAGGTGGTAGACGATAAACTGATGGCGCACAAGTCCTGGAAATGCACAGAGGAAAAAATCGCTACAGCCGACAAAGACGTGGTCTATATGCACGCTCTGCCCGCCGACCGCAACAACGAGGTGGAGGACTCCGTTATTGATGGTCCTCACTCCATCGTGTACGACGAGGCGGAGAACCGCCTGCATACCGCTAAGGCCGTTATGGCATTGAGCATGAGCGGCAGAGGAAAATAGGTTTTTTCAGTGCAAGCTTTGGCGCAGGCATCGGTACAGGCTATCGTTCTGGCGGCGGGCCGCTCGACGCGCATGGGGCGTCAGAAGCTCCTGTTGCCCTTCGAGGGAAAACCTCTTCTCCAATGGACAGTGGAGGCCATATTGGAGTGTGAGTTCGAGAAAACCTTCGTTGTCGTTTCCCAGGAAACGAAAAAACTTCTGCCCGCGGTTCTATTTTCAATGAAGAGAGTGGAGAGAGTGGAGAGAGTGGAAAAAATGGTGTACGTCGTCAACCCCGACCCCGACAGGGGGAAGGACAGCTCTTTTTACTGTGGCCTTGAGGCTTTGGAGGGGCAGCCTGCTTTCGCGATTTTTCTGGGGGACAAACCCATGATCACCACAGAGCAGATTCAGGATCTTCAACGCCGTTTTAAAGCCACTACTCAAAGCGCCCTCATTCCTCGAAAGGATGGAGCACCGGGACACCCCGCGTTTTACGCGCCCTTGTGGCGTCAACGGTTTTTGCGTTCCAACATGGGGGCGCGGGAAACATTGTTCCGGCACTCCCATGAGGTTCAGTGGACGGAGGGTTACGAAAGCTGTTTCTTCGACGTGGACACTGAGGAGGACTATCGACAGTTGCTCAGGAGCGGAGAGGAGGAAAAAATTCCTGAATGGAGGAATCGATAATTGGATTTTTTATTTATCTATATTGACTTAATTTACTTACCCTAAGGGAGGGACTGTAAAGTGCAAAACCGTATCGCTGAGAGAATGAATTTGCTTCACACAGAGTCCGCTTTTAGTATCATGGCCAGAGCCAACGCCTTGGAAGCTCAGGGCAAAAGTGTCGTCCACCTGGAGATCGGACAGCCGGATTTTAAAACGCCGCAAAACATCATTGACGCCGCCTGTAAGGCATTGAACGAGGGCAAGACCGGCTATACCCCCACCTCCGGTATCATCCCTTTGCGCGAGACCATCGCTAAACATTGTCGCGAGTACAAAAAAGTAGACGCGGAGATGGAAAATGTGGTGGTGGTACCGGGAGGTAAACCGATCATGTTCTACACCATGCTGATGCTCACTCAGCCTGGCGACGAGGTGATCTACCCCAATCCAGGATTCCCCATTTACGAGTCCGTCATCAAGTTTTCCGGAGCCAAGCCTGTGCCCATGCCTCTCCTGGATAAAAACGAGTTCCGCGTGGACCTGGAACAGTTGAAGCGCGACATCAACGACAAGACGAAGCTGATCATCGTCAACAACCCCGGCAACCCCACCGGCGGAGTTTTCTCCAAAGAGGACATTCTGGCCATCGCCGACTTGACCCGGGACAAGGGGATTTACATCTTATCCGACGAAATTTATGACAAGATCGTCTTCGAGGGACAACCCCTTTCTATCGCGTCCCTGCCGGGGATGAAGGATCAGACTATCATTCTGGATGGGTTTTCCAAAACCTACGCCATGACTGGATGGAGGTTGGGTTACGGGGTGATGAACAAGGAACTGGCCGGACACATGACCATGCTGATGGCCAACTCCAACTCCTGCGCCGCC
The DNA here is from genome assembly GCA_031267575.1 of Synergistaceae bacterium. Lineage (NCBI taxonomy): Bacteria > Thermotogati > Synergistota > Synergistia > Synergistales > Synergistaceae > Synergistaceae bacterium. The sequence continues at coordinate 5,792 of JAIRYN010000038.1, forward strand.
TCCATGACTCAGTGGGCAGCCATCGAAGCTCTTGAGGGTCCTCAGGCGGATGTGGACAAGATGGTCGCCGCCTTTAAAGAAAGACGGGATTATCTGATTGAGGCGTTGAACGCCATCAACGGTATTCACTGCGTGATGCCCCAGGGCGCTTTTTACGCCTTCCCCAACATTTCCTCCTTCGGTCTGACTTCCGCCCAGTTCGCGGATCGTCTGCTGGAGGAAGGCGGAGTGGCGGCGGCTGGAGGCGCGGCTTTCGGAAGTTTCGGCGAGGGCTTTATCCGCCTCTCTTACGCCAACTCGCTGGAAAACCTGAAAATCGCCGTAAGCCGCATCGCCGATTTCACGCAAAAGCTGAAAAAGTGAAGAAGTGAAAAAGTAAAAAAGGCAACACAACCAAAATATAGGGAGGGTTCCAAATGCCGGTAAATAAATGGAAGAAGTTCGCTCTAGCTCTATTGTTGGTTTGTCTATCGGTCACGGGGGCGTGGAGCGCACCGTTGAAGATCGCTTTCGTTATTCCCAGTACCCGGGATGATATGGCCTGGAGTCAGGCTATGTACGAGGGCATCATCACCGTCCAGAAAAAACTGGGCGAGTCCAACCTAGAGCTGTCCATCAGCGAACGCCTCGGCAACCCGGTGGACGCGGCGGCGGCCATCCGCCAGTATGCCTCTCAGGGCTACGACCTCATCATCGCTCACGGCACCCAGTACCAGAGTCTTTTGAACGACATTGCCCCCGACTTCCCCCAAGTGTCCTTCGCCTACGGCACTGGCTACGCCGCGAACCATCCCAATATTTTCGCCTATGATCCTCACGCTCAGGAGGGCGCTTATTTGGGAGGAATGATCGCTGGCCTTATGACGAAAAGTGGTGTCATCGGTTTGGTTGGTCCGGTTGAGGCGGGAGACGCCATCAAGTATAACAAGGGCTTCGAGCTGGGCGTCAAGGCCGTCAACGAAAAAGCCGTGGTCCGTGCCGCCTATACAGGATCCTTCAACGACTTAGTGGGAGCTGGAGACATCGCGAGAGCCGCCATCCAGGGTGGCGCGGATTTCCTCAGCGGTTCTTCTCAACAGAGTGTGGGGGCCGTGAAAGCCGCGGCCGAGCATAAGGGGGTCTATTGGATCGCCACCGACCTCAATATGAAAAATATGGCGCCCGATACCGTTTTTGCCGCTCAAGTGTATAAGTTCGAGGCCGTTGTGGAAGAGATGCTCAATTCCCGCGCGAATGGCGTGCTGGGTGGCAAGGCTATTTCCCTTTCCCTGAGCAATGGTTACGTGGCTATGGAGATCAATCAACCGCTTCCGGCGGATGTGATGGAAAAAATCGAAAAAGCCAAAGCGGACATCATCAGCGGCGCTTTGAAAATTGAGGTCAACTGATATAGAACGCTTCTCCAATGCTTCATGGGGCATTCCGACGCCTCATGAAGCATTCTGAAAAAGGAGCTGGAAACAATGGCAGAGCAAATAGAACTTCTCGAGATGAAGGGAATCACCAAAAGTTTTCCTGGTGTTATAGCTTGTGATTCCGTGGATCTTGAGCTTCGTTCGGGTGAAGTTTTAGCCCTGCTGGGCGAGAATGGAGCCGGAAAAAGCTCTTTAATGAACATTCTTTACGGTTTGTATAAACAGGATAAAGGACAGATCTTGGTCAATGGCCGGGAAGTCGTCTTAGACAGTCCCTTGCAGGCGTTCAAAATAGGGATCGGAATGGTGCATCAGCATTTTATGCTGGTCCCCAACTTGACCGTGGTGGAGAACGTTGCGCTGGGCATGTGTCATGAGCACGCCTTCGCCTTGGACCTAAACGGAGTGCGCCGCAGCATTTTGGAGGTCTCGCGCACTTACGGTTTGGCTGTCCATCCCGATGCCCTGGTTTGGCAGCTCTCGGTGGGAGAGCAGCAGCGTGTGGAGCTGGTGAAGGTGCTGACCCTGGGAGCCAATCTTTTGATCATGGACGAGCCCACCGCGGCACTGACCCCTCAGGAGACCGACGAACTGCTGGACCTTTTGCGCGACATGGCGAAGCGGGGATGCTCCGTCATCTTCATTAGTCACAAACTGAACGAGGTACGGAAGGTCAGCGACCGGGTCATGGTACTGCGCGGAGGCAAGAGGGTTTACGCGGGACCGACTCGAGAATTGTCCGACGCAGAATTGGCCGAACGCATGGCAGGGAGAGAACTGGGGCAGCCTTTAACCCGTCAAACCCAGTCATTAGGCGATTCAGTAGCTTTGAGCGTGGTGAATATTCACGCGAACAATGATCGCGGACTGAAAGCGTTGAACGGGGTTTCTTTTGATGTGCGCAAGGGAGAAATTTTCGGACTGGCCGGGGTCTCTGGAAACGGTCAAAGAGAGCTGGCAGAGGTCTTGAATGGTCTTCGCAAGGTTGAAGAGGGCAATATTTTCATTGAGAGCGACGACATCACCAACCACGCGCCCCTTCGGCTCATTGAGGAAGGCCTGGGATACATTCCCGAAAATCGTATGCACGAGGGGACCATTGCCACGTTTTCGGTTCGGGAAAACTTGATTCTGAAAGACTACGACACGGAGAAAATCTCGAAGCGCGGGTTTTTGAGCAAGAAAAAAACAACGAGCTTCGCCTCTCGCCTCATCTCCGCATTCAAAATCAAGACACCGGACATGGAGACGAACTGCGCCTCTCTTTCCGGCGGCAACATCCAGAAGGTCATTTTGGCACGAGAGATCACCCGAGATCCCAAGGTTTTGGTGGCTGTTTACCCCATTCGAGGCTTGGACCTGGGAGCGGCGGAAAACGTGCACGAGCGCTTGTTGAACATCAGCGCGATCGGGGCCGCCGTGCTATTGATCTCTGAGGAGCTGGATGAACTTTTGGCTTTGTGCGACCGGATCGCCGTCATTTACGAGGGACGCATTATGAAGGTGTTGGACGCGCGCAAAACCAATAAGCAGGAATTGGGGCTCCTCATGGCGGGTGTCGATGATGACGCCGGCGTGCTGGAGAAAGGGGCGGGAGTCGCGTCCGAAAAGGATTCCCCTGAACTTGCAGAGGTCTCGTCATGAAAAAATCTTACGTGATCTATAATATTTTTGTTGTGTTGATAGCGTTGCTGATCGCTCTTTTGGTGGGTGCGGTTTTATTCGCCGTCGCCGGGGGCAACCCAATAATGGCTTACAAGGTCATGCTCACGGAGCCCTTGCGAGGAGTTTTCGGAATTACCGAAATGTTGGTTCGCGCCGCTCCTCTCATGTTGGTGGGGGTGGGAGTTGCTGTGTCCTTCCGTAGCGGCATCCTGAACATTGGCGGAGAGGGTCAGATTCTGATGGGCGCGGTGTCGGGAGCATTTGTGGGTTTGTCGCTACCGGGATTGCCAAAATTCTTGCTGATTCCGTTAATTTTCGTGGCGGCTTTCGCGGGTGGAGCCCTGTGGGGCGGTATAGCAGGTTGGCTGCGGGCCTACTTGGGAGTTAACGAAATTCTGAGCACCGTCATGTTGAACTATATCGCGATCCAGCTTTACACGTATTTGCTGCGAGCGCCCCTGATCGACCCTCAAGAGCTGGCCTACGGAACGGGTATTCCGCAAACCGCGCAGTTGACGCGCAACGCCTGGCTGGAGCGACTGATACCGGGGATGCGGTTGCACACGGGATTGATTTACGCCATCCTCATCGCTATCTTTATTTATCTGCTTCTGTGGAAGACCACCTTAGGTTATAGAATGCGCGCCTGCGGCGCGGAGCCTTTGGCCGCGCGATACGCGGGTATGAAGGTTGAGCGTTACTTGGTCTTGGCTATGGTTATGGCGGGGGGACTCGCCGGGCTCGCCGGCGCGGTGGAGCTTTGTGGCGTCCATCGCCGGGCGCTGGAATCCCTGTCCGCGGGGTATGGATTCAGCGGTATCGTTGTGGCGCTCTTTGGAGGGTTGCACCCCTTGGGAATCATCCCGGCGTCGGCGCTCTTTGGGCTCCTCATCGTAGGGGCGGACATGATGCAGCGGGCCGTCACCATTCCAGCCCACATCATCTTAGCGATACAGGGACTCATCATTTTGACCGTCGTATCGAGCGCTCTTTTCCTTACCCATCGGGGAATAAGAGAGAAGATTTTGGGCTACTTCGTTAGGCAGCCCGCCCCAAAAAGCGAGGTGAGTTGACATGGAATGGTCGGAGTTGATTCCAGGACTTGTTGCCGCGGCAGTCCCTATGGCCGTGCCTCTGTTATTAGTGGGATTAGGCGAGATGTTCGATCAGCGAGCCGGAATGTTCAATCTGGGAGCCGAAGGCATCATGATGATGGGGGCGTTCGTCGCCTTCTTCATCGACCTTAAGCTGCAAATGCCCTGGGTAGGACTCTTAGCCGCCCTGGTGGTGGGGGGTATCTTTGGCCTTTTGATGGGCTTGGTTTGCGCGACATTCCGTTCCAAGCAGGGAATCGCGGGAATAGGGATCTACATGCTGGGATGGGGCCTTTCAGGAACTCTTTTCCGCGTCTACGTGGGGGGGCCGATGCCGATCCATGGTATTCCTGCGTTGAACCTTTCCTTCTTGCAGGGCATCCCCTATATAGGACACGTACTGGCTACCCTGAACCCGATGGATTACGTGACTTTCTTTTTGATTCCCCTATCGGGTTGGCTACTTTTTAAAACAGCATGGGGGCTCAAGGTGCGCGCTGTGGGAACGACGCCCCGTGCCGCGGATACTTTGGGTATCGACGTGATCCGAATCCGCTATCAATGTATCATTCTGGCCGGAGCGATGGCGGGACTCGCCGGCGCTTATCTCTCGGTCTGCCAGGCCAAGATATTCGCCGACAACATCACGGCGGGGCGAGGATTCATTGCCGTGGCCTTGGTATATTTCGGGCGCTGGTCTCCTTGGGGCGTGGCCGCCGGCGCGGCGATTTTCAGCCTGGCTGCGGCGGCTCAGAGACTGATTCAGTTCTATGGGTTCAAGTTCCCCTACGAGCTGGCCTTGATTATCCCTTATGTTCTTGTCATCGTGGTGCTCGCCTGCTCGCGCAATCGCAACCGAGTGGAACCCGCCGCGCTAGGGAAACCCTACTTCAGAGAATATCGAGGGTAGCCAGGGGCCTAGCCCCTAGACCTATAATTGGGGGTATTGCCCTTATAAAGGCGTTGCCCCCCTGTAAAAATGAACGGTAATCAATTCAGTTTTTAGCTATGCTAACTTTAGGCTTTTTATTTAATTCAGATTTTTTAGCTATGCTAGCTTTAGGCCTTTTATTTAATGCAGATTTTTTAGCTATGCTAACTTTAGGCCTTTTATTTAATGCAGATTTTTTAGCTATGCTAACTTTAGGCTTTTTATTTAATTCAGATTTTTTAGCTATGCTAACTTTAGGCCTTTTATTTAATGCAGATTTTTTAGCTATGCTAACTTTAGGCCTTTTATTTAATTCAGAAAGGAGTGATGTCAGCCTATGCCTAAACCCTCAGTTTTGAGGTGCGTGCTCTGCGAAAAGGAGTTCGAGCCGGACAACGCGCCCTACACCTGTGACGTTTGCGGATTGGATGGGACGTTGGACGTTCTCTACGATTACCCGGCGACCCGAAAAGTTCTTTCGCGGGATACGCTCAAGGAAGATCGCCTTATGTCCCTGTGGCGGTACGAAGCGGTGTTGCCCGTGATCGAAAAAGACTCGGTCCCTAGCCTGAACGTAGGTTGGACACCTCTTTACCGTTGCGACCGTTTGGCCGCGACCTACGGAGTGAAGGAAGTCCACGTCAAGGACGACGGACGCAACCCCACAGGTTCTCTGAAGGACAGGGCCAGCGCCGTGGGCGTCGCCAAGGCTCTAGATTTCAAGCAACCGATAGTGGCTTGCGCTTCCACCGGCAACGCCGCCAGCTCTTTGTCGGGATTTTCCGCCGTGGCGGGTCTGAAGGCCTTCATCTTCGTTCCAGAGCAAGCTCCCGCGGCGAAGATCACTCAGCTTCTGGTCTATGGGGCTACGGTGGTGCTGGTCAAGGGAGACTACGCGGACGCCTTTAACCTGGCGACCGCTGCCATCAACAAGTACGGATGGTACAACCGCAATTGCGCGATCAACCCTTACTTGATCGAGGGTAAAAAAACCTGCGCCATGGAAATCGCCGAGCAGTTGAACTGGGATATCCCTGACCGGGTATTCATTGCCGTCGGCGACGGGTGCTGTATCGGAGGACTCTACAAGGGCTTCAGCGACCTAAAAGAGCTAGGGCTGGTCGAGCGGCTGCCCAAAATCGTTGGTATCCAGGCCGAAGGAGCCAAACCCATTTACGACGCCTTCAAGAATGGCGCGGCGAAGGTGACTTTTTCCAAGGCCGACACTTTGGCCGATAGCATTTCAGTGGGGTCTCCCCGCAATTGGGCGAAAGCCCTTCGAGCCGTCCGCAACACCTCAGGCGATATGATCACGGTTACGGACGAGGAAATTCTGAGCGCTATGCCGGAACTGGCCCGAAGCGCGGGGGTTTTCGGCGAACCCGCGGGGGTGACGGCTTTCGCTGGATTTCGCAAAGCGGCTCAGGCTGGACTTCTGGGTAGAGATGAACGGGTCGCGATCATCGTCACAGGTAATGGCTTGAAGGATATCGCTAATGCCCAAAAGTCCGTAGGAAGCCCCATTGTCGCCGAACCCGACCTGGCCGACTTGGAACGCAAAATCCACGCTTGAAGTTTTGAAATTTTAAAACGCGGGTGTTTTTTTATTGTTATTCTTTTTATCATACTTTGGAGGGTTCGCGCATGATTGATCTGACGATGAACGAAGAAAATCTGAAACATTCGGTGGAACTGGCGAAAAAACGCAACGTGCTGATTCCCACCTTCAGGCAAATGAAAAACCCCGACGCTCACACCCCGGCGAAGATCAAAGAAAAATTGAAACAAACGGGATTGTGGGATGTGGACCCGGCGAATTTATTCCGCATCACATGGAAGAATCAGCCCCAGAAGTCGGGAGGGCTTTACGGTGGGGTCAACGCCTTTGAGGTTCCTCATGAGATTACAGGAGTACGAGCGCGCATTTTCGCCCTTTGCGGCAAATGGTTTCCCACGGGAGCCCACAAGGTTGGAGCCAGCTTCGGCTGCCTGGTGCCGCGTTTGGTGACGGGGCAGTTCGATCCGACACGTCACAAGGCCGTGTGGCCGTCCACGGGTAACTATTGCCGTGGTGGTGCCTACAACGCGCAGCTTTTGGGCTGTGAGTCCGTGGCGATCCTTCCTGAGGGGATGAGCAAGGAGCGTTTCGAATGGCTGGCCACCGTGGCGGGAGAGATCATCGCCACGCCTGGTACGGAGAGCAACGTCAAGGAAATCTATGATAAGGTGGCGGAGATTCGGGCTACTCGTTCCGAGGCCATGATCTTCAACCAGTTCGAGGAAATGGGCAACCACCTGTGGCACTACACGATTACGGGCAGCGCTATGGAGGAGCTTTTCAACAGCGTGAAGGGACCGAAGGATCGTTTCGCGGGCGCTGTGGTCACCTCCGGCTCCGCAGGGACCACGGCCGCGGGAGATTATCTGAAAGAGGTTTTTCCCCATTCGAAGTTCGGGGTAGGGGAGGCCCTTCAGTGTCCAACCCTGATCTGGAACGGCTTTGGGGATCATCGCATCGAGGGGATCGGCGACAAACACGTGCCCTGGGTTCATAACGTCAAGAACACCGACTTGGTCTTCGCCATTGACGACAGCATTTGCATGGCGATGATCCGGTTCTGCAACGAGCCGGCGGGGAGAGCCTACCTGAAGAGCATCGGCGTGAAGGACGAGGACCTGGATAAGCTGCCCTTGATGGGAATTTCCGGGGCGGCCAACGTGGCGATGGCGGTCAAAATGGCGAAATACTACGAGCTCACCGAAAACGACGTCATCGTGACGGTGTTCACGGATTCTATGGAAATGTACGGCTCCCGCCTGGCGGAGATGAACGAGGCACAGAGGGTCCATGGCCAGGGTGCCTACACGGAGACGCAAGCGGCGGTGGACCACGGCCGCTATGTCCTGGGCATGGGCATCGATGGAATGCAGGAGCTTTCGTACTACGACCGCAAGCGCATCCACAACCTGAAGTACTACACGTGGGTGGAACAGCAGGGCAAGACTTCCGAAGAGTTGAACGCCCAGTGGTATGACCGCGACTATTGGGTGAATATCCACAAGATGGCTGACGCCATTGACGCCAAAATCGACGCTTTCAACCGCATGACGGGTTTGGACGCTTGAAATCGAATTGTATTTGAATCAGCCGAAAGAGAGCGCGTAACTAGGAGTCTGTCGGAATATTTTTTCCCGACAGACTCCTAGTATTTTGGATCGGTTATTGCTACTTTGGAAAGCGAGATCCTTTACGATTTAGCGAACTTACTGATTTTTCCCTTGCGGGAAGCGCCTTCACCGCTTTTTTCTGGTCTACGTCATCGGAAGCTTCCGTTTTGAAAAATTCCATGAGCGCATTCATCTCGTCCGCCAGACGGGTCAATTCCTCCGAACCAAGGGCTATGCGCTCCGCGGAAGAGGCGACATCCGCGATGCCGATCTGGACCTTCCCGCCAGCCTCTGCGGTGGATTGTACCTTTGTGGAGATGTCCTGCACAGCCGAGGCGATCTCTTCGCTGGATGCCGCCTGTTCCTCCGAAACCGCTGCCAGATCCTGGGTCGCGGCGGAAATCTCCTTCAAATACTTCAACATGGACTCTATGATCTGTTCCGTCTCCTTGGAGAGGTCCTTCGCGCCATCGGATTCTTTAGCATTCTCCAGGGACATATGGACCACCGTGTCCAGGTCTCCAGTTATAGTAGAAGCTAACTCCGCGATACTCTTCGCGGCCACGTTGCTCTCCTCCGCGAGTTTGCGGACCTCTTCCGCCACAACGGCGAATCCACGCCCCGCTTCTCCCGCCCGCGCGGCCTCGATAGCCGCGTTGAGCGCCAAGAGGTTTGTCTGGTCCGCTATGCCGCCTATCTGAGAAACAAAATCTTGTATCTGACGAGTTCTTTTGCCCAGTTCCTGGACAGACTTTGCCGTCGCCGAGGCGTTTTGGGCTACCATCTCTATCCCCTCGGCGGCGCGACGAACCGAGGACATTCCATTGTCACCAGCCTGCATCGCGTTGTCGACTCTGCCCGCGATGGCCGTTCCCTTCTCCGCAGTGGTCTGCGCTCCTGTAGCGACCTCCTCGACAGAAGCATTGACTTCCTCTCCCCTAGAGGCCAGGAGATTGAGATTGGCGCTCATTTCTTCCACACCAGCGCGAAATTCCTCGACGGTTGCGTTTGTTTCCTCCGCAAGGGAAGAAAATTCCTGAGCCGTGCTGGTGATGTCGTTACTTGCTTCCTGGACGGACCCGATAATGCGGCTTAAATTATCCGCCATATTTTGCAGCCCGCGCCCCATGACGGCGAGTTCGTCTTTACCGACTGTGGGAAATTTATGGGTGAGATTTCCTTCGGCGAAGTGATTGACACTGTCCTGAATTTTTTTGATGGGACCGGTTATAGCGCGGGAAATGTAGAGACCCATGCAAAGCCCGACGGCCGTCGCCACAATCGAGGCGATAATCACTGCTATGGTTCCTCTTGCGCCCTCTTTATTGGCGGCAACATTCTTTTGTTCACAGCTATCGATGAGAATGTCAACGATCTTTTCGATGATAGCGATATATTCCTCCTCGGCTAAAGCGATGTCACCGTTATTTACCAAACGCGAAAGAAAATTCTCCGGCATTTCCGTCAGAGGAAGTTTTCCCGCGACCAAAGCTTCGTTTTGCTTTAGTGTGAGCTGGGAGCCTGCACGCTGCAAATTATCGAGTAATTTTTTCTCCTCCGGAGATGTCTTCGTGCCGCTGTGTCGTTCTATGAGATCGGCGATCTCTTTTCTGTTCTCCACGACGAGTTTTTCGTAACCCTCAGACTGTTCCCTGTCGTTTATGACTGCCATGTTCAAGATCAAGCGCCTATTCTGGATAGCCATGGATTTTATCTCGCCCATGGAAATGGCCGGACGGACGTAGTCGATGAACATGGAATTCATGGTGCCGATAATTTTCTTGTTTGTTGAATACCCCGTAAAAGCTACGACTAACAAAAGAAAAATCATAGTAAAAACAAGTATCAGAGCTTTTGTAGCTGTTCTGAAATTTTTAAACCATTGCACAACCAACATCTCCATTCATAATCGAGATTCTTTACTTCATAAAAATTGATATTCCATACTTCATTATTTTAATTTAAAATTAATCAGAAGTCTAGGTGATATTTTCGATGCAATGGATTCGCTATTAAGCTGATTTCTCTTGAATACTGCAAAAACAATTAAAAATACTGTAAAAACAATTAAATAATTATAATATTTTACGGAAAACCGCGCTGTTTTTGACTAGGAAAGCCTGCCTCGGGCGCAAACAACTCGGGGTCAGAAAAAAAGACGCTCAAAGCCGCTTTCTTGATAACCCCGCTCCTCACATTTCACCTAATTGCTTGGTCGATTAAAAAAGCCTCCGCTTTTTCCGGTTCTTTGAGTAAAGCGCCCTCATATTCACTCACCTAAACCTTTATCGTCTATGAACTCGGCCAATCGCGACTATCAAAAGGTGTACTTTTTGACAGTCACCCTATCACTGGCTAGCAACAGCAAAATAGCTAAATTTTTCCTAAGTATTATATCATAATTATTCCAAAATTTTGAGTCTAAATTTCAATTCTGGGATTTTATCAAAAAGTACACTTTTTGACAGTCGCAGTTAGTGGATTTGCATGCTGATGTGTATGTTATCTCGGCAAGAGGAGGTCTTGATTAATTTGCATTTTTTGCATTTGATATACCCCCACGACTAAAGTAAATCCTATGCGGAGGGAATTATGCACCGGTTGCTGTGCTTGCGCAGCTCGTTGTCCACGCCAATGTATTGCTATGTGCACGGATGAAGAGGGTTTTCTGTATTCTGTAACAAACGAGAAAAAGTGTGTGAAGTGCGGTGTTTGCGAATCTCACTGTCCTGTATTCAATAAATCCTCAATATATAAATCCTCAATATAAATCCTCAATCCTCAATCTCAATATTGATAGATCCACATCGATAGATCCACGCAACTAGGAATGCCTGCCTCGGACGCAAACAGTTCGGGGCAGGAAAAAAGATGCTCAAATCCGCTCTCAATCAGGATGTATTCAGGATATATTATTGGAAGATTCTTTTTACTCAAAAGTAAATGCTGTTGCCCTGGACCCAGATGGATATTCTCTCGACTTTCGTCCCATCATAGAGTAAAATCATTTTATAATGTCGTCTCTAAAAACACTGTGAAGGTTATACATAGTATCTGAATAGGCTATAATATTAATATTCAATCTGACTGAATAAATTTAAGTGTTATAATGTGTTATGGTGAATGGTAAAATGTTATGCGGTGTATCAAGCGGCGTAGGTAACAGAGCTACGCGTTTCGACAACAAGGAGGTGGGCTGGTGAAGGCGAAATTTGCGATTGATTTTGGAGTCTAGTAGATGGTTCATACGCGTTCCAATAGCCGCTGACGTTGAAGCCGAAAACCGAGGCCGTGTAGTGGTTATTGACTGGGGCATCCGAGCGTTTGGGGAAATACTATGCGAAACATATCTACTCGTTATAAGCAGGTATGAATGCACTGAAAGGATCGGTGTCGAATATGAACAAAATCTGTAAGAAACTGCGCTTTATCTCATTCTCGTTCTTATTCTCGTTAGTGCTGGTTCTGTTATTGGCAGAAACAGGGATGGCGGACAATCGAGCCAAGTATATTTTCGTGTTCATTGGAGACGGGACGTCGATTCCTCAAAGAAACGCGGCGGAGCTTTATCTTGCGAGTCAAAGCAATCCAAAAGATCTGGGATTGGCCGTTTTACGCGCCGAAAACAAATTTCCCCAAGGCAACGGTGTCGCGGATTTCAAACCTTCGATCCAGCGCATGTTGATGAGCACCTTTCCCGGTCAGGGATTTTCCAGCACGTATTCCGCCAATTCCTTGATCACGGACTCCTCGTCCTCTGGGACGGCCATCGCCACAGGGCACAAAACCCGGGACGGAGTCGTGGGAATGGACCCGACAGCAACAGAAAAATACGTCTCTATGGCAAAAATAGCGAAAGACAAAGGGATGAAAGTTGGCATCATTTCCACAGTTTCTATTGAACACGCGACGCCGGCGTCCTTTTACGCCTGTTCACCTCATCGCGATTTTTACTATGAGATCGCGCTGCAAATTCCAGAGAGCGGGTTCGACTTCTTCGGTGGCGGCGGTTTCAAACAACCCCAAGGCGCTAAAAACGATCAAAAGCATATCTTTGAGATCTTGAAAGAAGCCAATTACACGGTTTACGACACCAGAGAAGGCTTCGACAAAATCAAAGCCGGCGACGATAAAATTCTCACTATCAATCCTGTGCTGGATAACGATGCCGCTCTCCCTTACGCGCTTGACCAGGCGGAAGGGGAAATCACCTTTGCGGAGTTTGTCGCGAAAGGGATCGAGGTTCTCGACAATCCCAACGGCTTTTTTATGATGGCCGAATGCGGCAAAGTCGACTGGGCATGTCACGCCAACGACGCGGTATCCACGGTCCTGGATGTCCTCACCCTCGATGAGGCCGTAAAAGTTGCCTACAAGTTTTACGAAAAACATCCGGATGAAACATTGATCGTAGTAACGGGCGACCATGAGACGGGCGGAATGACCGTGGGATTCGCGGGAACCCGTTACGACTCGTTTTTGACAAAGCTCCAGGCTCAAAAGGGCTCTTATCTCGCCTTCAACGCGGAGATAGCCGCTTTCAGGAGCGCGAACCCCAGCGCCAAATTGGAGGATGCTCTGCCTTTGGTAGAGAGCTTTTTTGGCCTGAAACGTTACTCCCAAGAAGAAATGGAGAAGCTGGACGAGCGTGCCAAGGCAGGGGATACTGAAGCCTACGAAATTTTGGGCATGGCCCTCAAGGACTACGAAATAGCGGATCTGGAAAAGGCGTTCGCTATGAGTATGCAAGCCCCTCAAGAACGTCCGACAAACGACGACGTCTACTATCTTTCCTACGGAAGCTATGAGCCTTTCACCGTGACGCTGACGCACATCCTGAACCACAAGGCCGGCATCGGCTGGACAACTTACTCGCATACGGGTCTGCCCACACCCGTCTCCGTCATTGGAGTAGGGCATGAGCAGTTCAACGGCTACTATGACAACACGGATATTTTTAAAAAAGTTATCGCGATTGGACAGTTTTGAAAATTAAATTGGACAGTTTTGAAAATTAAAATGAAACGATTTTCTTTTCTTCTTTTCCACTTTTTCCACGGCGCCCATAAGAAGGACATCGCCTTTTCGGGCGTCGTTTTTCTTATCTGCGTGGCGTTGTATTTCATCCCTACAGGGTTTGAAGATCGCTTACCTAAGGAGACAGAACAACTTGAAGGGGAAATCATCGCCGTCGATAATTCTCAGATGGAGCAGCACGGTCTGGTTCTTTCGGGCTCGCAGGGCGTCGAGGTAAAACTGCTCGATGGGAAATGGAAGGGCCAAATTATCCGTACCGGCAATCACTTTCTGGGAAAGATGGAACTCGACAGGGTTTTTGAACCGGGAGACCACGCCTTGGTGAGCGTCACGTCCAACGGCGACGCTATTACGTGGGGACATACTGGGGACTATTACCGTTTACGGATGGAGCTTATCCTGCTGGCTATTTTTTCGATTTTTTTGCTTCTTTACGGAGGTTTTTTCGGATTTCAGGCTATACTTTCTTTTTTCTTCACGGGGTTGGTTCTGTGGAAATTGACGATTCCTTCCATGTTGAAGGGCATAGATCCGGTTTTGCTGAGCTTTGTCATCGTATGCATTTTATCCGCTGTTATTCTGTTTTTGGTCGCGGGGCTGAACCGAAAGGGAATTATCGCTTTCATGGGCGCGGCTACTGGTTTGGGGGTCACCGCGCTCATGACTCTTTATTGCACTCGTCCGTTCCAGATCAGTGGAGCGGTTCGTCCTTTTTCGGAGACCTTGTTGTACTCGGGGTTTACTCACCTCAACCTCACCCGCATTTTCATCGCCGGCGTTGTTCTCTCCGCTTCTGGGGCAGTCATGGATCTTGCTATGGACATCTCGGCGGCAATGAGCGAAATTGTCCACCATAATCCAAACATCTCTCGTAAGGAGCTGTTTTTCTCCGGGAACGCCATCGGGCGATCCGTCATCGGCACGATGACGACAACGCTTCTTCTCGCCTATAGCGGCGGATACCTAGCCATGCTCATGCTTTTCATGGGACAAGGAATACCCGAAGCCAACATCCTCAACATGAACTATGTGGCGGCGGAAATTCTACACACACTCGTCGGCAGCTTCGGCCTCGTTCTTGTGGCGCCTATCACGACCATTATGGGAACCTTGCTTTACCTTCCTCGTCGGCGATAATTTACGCGAGTCGTCAAGTGCATGGCGCCGCCATGGGAGGAGGCGGATTTTTTAGTTTACCTTACACTCCCACGACTTGCGTCGTGGGAGTGTGTTAATATATCTTACTATGTGAGGTTATATATTTTTTCATATACTTTTTGTCACGCTTTTGAGTTTTATAATCCACTGAGTTTTTATTTAACTCACTATACCAATAAATCAATTTCATTTTATAATAGCATCGAACATGGGTGTCGTGGCGATGTTGGTATTTGGTATGCTGTTTTCCAGTCTAGTAGCGATCAGACGGCAAAAACTGTCATGAGGATACGCGAGGTGAGAGGTGAGAGGATGACAGAACGTTTTTTTGAATGACATCGGAATCACACACAGAACAAAAGGAGGAAAGGTTATGTCTGGTGAAACAGTAACAAAAAAAAGAGGTTTCGACCTTAACCCGTTTTTTATATTGTTTTTGGTCATCATTGCGGTGTACGTGGCGTCGTTTATCGTGGAGCCTGGAGCCTACGAACGTCAGCTCGTCAATGGCCGTACCTTGGTTATTCCAGGAAGCTATCATCCCGTCGACAAGGCGGCGGTTTCCTGGCTCGACGTTTTTCGCTCCCTACCCAATGGCTTGATCGGGTCGTCGTCCATCGTTTTCTTGATCCTGATTATCGGAGGGGCCATTGAGATTTTCAATAAAACGGGCACCATCTCGGCGGGTGTCGGCAAATTGGTGAGCTATTCAAAAGAACACGAGGGTAGCAGCCTGATCATGCTCGGGGTGTTGTACGCGTTTTTCGCCGTTTTGGGCGGTTTTTTGGGTTTTGCCGAGAACGCCATTCCCTTCGTGCCCCTGGTGGTTCCTCTTGTACTAGCCTTGGGCTACGACGCCATGACCGCCGTAGGCGTGGTCTTTTTGGGATGCCTGGTCGGATTCGCTGTGGGACCCACTAACGTGTATACGGTTGGAGTCGCTCACGGGGTGGCGGAGCTGCCGATGTTTTCAGGGTTCGAGTTCCGCTTTGTCGCCTACGTGGTCTTCTGCTTGGCGGGCATGCTTCACCTGTTGCTATACGCCAGAAGGGTGCATAAGGATCCGTCTCGTTCGTACATGGCGGGTATCGACGACTCGGATCTGCGGGTCAATTACACGGGAGAAGGGACGCAAAAACTCGAAGGTGCTCATATCTGTTCCTTGATTGTTCTTTTGGCGTCATTTGTGGTTACCATATTTGGAATGCGCCAATGGAACTGGGGTATTAATGATATGAGCGCGGTTTTTTTCGTGGCAGGGATCCTTGCGGGGATTTTGGGTCGCGTGCCGATAGACGATTTCGTTTCAACGTTTTTGACTGGGGCCAAAGGTGCGATGGGCGGCGCGATGGTGGTGGGCGTAGCCCGAGGTATTCAATGGATGCTCGATAAAACCGCTCTGCTTGACCCCACCATCAACACGCTTGCCGTTTACCTCGAAGGGCTTTCTCCTTTCGGGTCCGCGGTGGCGGTTTTTGTCGTGATCCTTTTCATGGACGGAATTATTTCCTCCGGCAGCGGCAAAGCAATGGCGGTGATGCCCATCATTATCCCTTTGTGCGACATGGTGGGGGTTACGCGTCAGACAGCCACTCTGGCTTACCAGTTTGGTGACGGTATCGCAAACATGGGTTGGTTCACCTTTGGTACCCTCTATATCTTCCTGTCCTATGGGAAAATCCCCTTGGGGAAATGGTATCGGTTTTTCTGGCCTTTGATGGTGGTGATGTTCATCCTATCCATCATTTTCCTGTACATCGCCGTCCAGATCGGCTATTGAAAAACAGAAATAGGAATATCGACGCGCCCAAAACACCCCAGTAAGGGGCAAGCAGTAAAAACAAGGGCGATCTACGCAATACAGATCGTCCTTTTGGATTTTCCTGGAACATCCTCTGTATAATCTCTATCAAGAAATGGAGTCCCATGTCACGGAAAGTTTTCTGATGCGATTTGCCTGGAAACCCATCGTGAAAAAGCGCGATAAAATAGGGATTCGGTTGATTTATAGCCATTGGCAAATCATCAAACAGCTCACAGAAAAGCTCGTTGACAGGAAAATGATTCGATGATAGATTGATGATAGATTAAAGAAAATAAATCATTTTCGTTCAAAAAATCATGGTTATATCTATATCTATATCTATATCTATATCTATATCTATATCTATATCTAGACGCTTCTCAAGTTCGATACATTATGGGAGCAGATGTTGAGACAATGTCCTGTTTGATGGGAATAGACGTGGGAACTCAGAGTGTACGCGCCATGATCATCGCGGCAGAGGGCAAAGTGGCCGCGATAGAGGGGGAGCCCTACAATATATTGATACCCAGGCCGGGTTTCGCGGAACAAGACCCCGATGTATGGTACGTCAAAACCGTCGATGTCATCCGGCGGGCTTTGCGCTCGTTGGGGCATACCCCGGAAGAAATCGCCGCTATTGGCTTTTCCGGCCAGATGCACGGCCTTGTGTGCGTCGACGAGAAAGGGCGCCCGCTCCGCGATGCTATTCTTTGGCTTGACCAAAGAGCGAGAGAGGCCATCTCTCGAATATACGATCTGTGCGGGAGCGACTTTGTGGCGCGACAGATACAGAATAGGATTTCCGCGGGCTTCCTGATCGGTTCTCTATATTGGTTGTCTTTGCACGAAACTCAACTGTACCGTCGTATTCATAAAGTCATGACGCCAAAGGATTACGTCAGATATAAGCTGACGGGTCGCGTCGCCACCGACTATTCTGACGCGGCAGGCACAGCGGCGTTCGACAACCTGAAACTGAAGTGGGCCAAACCCTTGATCGAAAAATTGGACCTGAACTTCGACCTGTTCCCCGAATGTCTCCCGTCGTCACAAATCGTGGGGCGCGTTACCCATGAGGCAGCGCTTCAGACGGGGTTATCGGAAAAAATATTGGTTGTCTGCGGCGGAGCCGACCAGTGTATGCAAAGCATCGGAAATGGAATCGTTGAAGAGGGAATTTTTGCCTGCAATATCGGAACAGCGGGGCAAGTTTCCACCTGTAGCGGAAAGCCTGTCTACGATAGGGAACTTCGCACAAATACGTTCTCTCATGTTCTGCCGGGACGATGGAACGTGATGGGAGCCTGCTTGGCTAGCGGGGTCTCACTTAAGTGGTTTGTAAAATCCATTCTTGGCGCGGAAAGTTTCTCCGCGTCCGACGACGAAGTGCAAAGAATCAGGCCTGGCAGCGATGGTCTGATTTTTTTACCGTATTTGGCCGGCGAACGCACTCCACACCTGGATGCCGCCGCCAGGGGGATGTTTTGCGGCCTGACGCTGGGACACGGGAAATATCATATGACCCGCGCCGTTATGGAAGGAGTCTGTTATTCTCTCAAGGACTGCATGGGTCTTCTGACCGGAATGGGGATGCGCTGCCAGCGCGTTATCGCATCGGGCGGAGGGGCGAACAGCGCGCTTTGGCTGCAAATGCAGGCGGATATTTTGGAACAAGCGATCTATAAAAGCAACGTCTCGGAACAGGCCTGTCTCGGCGCTGCCATCACCGCCGGAGTGGGCGGCGGCGTCTACGCCGATTTCCACGAAGCGTGTGAGCGGCTTGTGAGCTTCGATGATAAAGTATATTACCCGATTCCAGAAAACATCAAAATTTACAATGAATATTACAGGATTTTTCGCGATCTCTATGCGCGCAACAAAGAAAGTTTTCATGAATTAAGTCGTTTGTAGTGAATCAAATGTAGTGAATCAAAAAAAGCCTAAAGAGAGAATAGCTAAAAACAGGATAAGGTTGGAATAAGACATTATGGAAAAATCTACTGATCTGGTTTTGCGGAAAACGGCAAACGCGATACGGAAAAACGTACTACGCGGGGTGTTCAACGCCCAGTCGGGGCACATAGGAGGATCTTTTTCAGTCGCCGATGTCCTGGCGTATCTTTACTTTCGCGAATTGCGCATTGATCCCCAAAACCCCCAAGATCCAACGCGGGATCGTTTAGTGCTCTCCAAAGGCCATTGCGCTCCGGCGCTTTATTCCGCTCTGGCGTTGCGCGGGTTTTTTGATATCGGAGAAATGGAGCGCTATCGCCAAATGGGCAGTATGTTGCAGGGACATCCCGACAAAAACAAGGTCCCAGGAATCGACATGTCCTCCGGTTCTCTGGGTCAGGGTATCTCCGCCGCCGTTGGGATCGCGCTCAACGCGAAAATCGACAAAAGCGACTACAGGGTCTACGCTGTACTGGGAGACGGAGAACTCGAAGAAGGCCAAGTCTGGGAAAGCGCCATGTTTGCGGCCCGCTATAAACTGGACAATCTAACCGCGATCATCGACAATAACGGGCTTCAGATCGACGAAAAGGTCGAGGACGTGATGTCCGGTCATCCCATTGCGGACAGGTTCAAGGCTTTTGGATGGGTGGTTTTCGAGACGGACGGACATGATTTTGCCAGCCTGGAGAAAGTTTTCGAGGACTGTCGAAAGGCCGAAGGCATTCCTCACGCGGTCGTCGCGCACACCGTAAAGGGTCGCGGGGTGTCGTTTATGGAGAACAATCTGGAATGGCACGGTTCTCCGCCGAACGCTGAGCAGTACGAACTCGCCATGAGAGAGCTAGACGCTCTCCAGGCTACCCTGGAGGCGAACGGAATATGAAAAATATAGCGACGAGGCAGGCATACGGCGAAGCGCTCCGCGAGTTCGGAGCGGATCCGAAAATTATCGTGCTTGACGCGGATCTTTCAAAATCCACCAAAACAGACCTGTTCCATAAGGCATACCCCGATCGTTTTTTCGGCTGTGGAATTGCAGAAGCCAACATGGTGGGAGTGGCGGCTGGCCTGGCCTCCTGCGGTAAAACGGTTTTTGTCAGCTCCTTCGCTATGTTCGCCGCGTGCAGGCCCTTTGAGCAGATACGCAACTCGGTCTGTTATCCGCGCCTCAACGTCAAGATAGGCGCGACTCACGCGGGAATCTCCGTTGGGCAGGACGGCGCCACACACCAGAGCTTGGAAGACATTGCTGTCATGAGGACGCTGCCCGAAATGACGGTCATCAACCCGACGGACGCCGTGGAGACTCGTTGGGCGGTCAAAGCCGCCATCGATCATGATGGGCCGGTCTATCTCCGCCTCGGCAGAGACGCGGTTCCGGTGATCAACGACGCCGAAGACTATGTTTTTCAACTGGGCAAGGGCGTGGAGCTGGCACCGGGGAACGACATCACAATCATCGGTACAGGAGGGATGCTCTTCAGGGCACTGGAGGCACGGAGCATTCTGGAGCGCGAAAACATCTATTGCAGAGTCGTGAATATCCACACCATCAAGCCAATTGACGAGGATATGATCTTCAGAGCCGCCAGGGAAACGAGAGGCATTGTGACGGCGGAGGAACACACGGTGATAGGCGGACTAGGTAGCGCGGTGAGTGAAGTCGTCGCAAAATCCTGTCCCGTGCCGATGGAATTTATCGGGATGCCGGACTGTTTTGGGGTATCCGGAAAATCGGAGGAGCTTTTCACCCATTTCGGCATGACGGCGCGGGATATCGCAGACGCGGCACGCCGGCTCGTGAAGAGGGGATAAAAAGAATGGTAAAAAAAGTGGAGCTGACTCAAAAACAACTAGCGAAGATGATAGATCACACGCTGCTCAAAGCGACCGCCACGCCGGCGCAAATCGAAGCGGTCTGTCAGGAAGCCCTAGCCATCGGGGCGGCGTCCGTTTGTATCAATCCGGTCAACGTTCGCCAGGCCGCCGAAATCCTGAAAGGAAGCGACGTGAAAGTATGCACGGTCATCGGTTTCCCTTTAGGAGCGAACACCTCGGCGACAAAAGCCTTCGAGACGAGCGACGCCATTGCGGCTGGAGCTCAGGAGATCGATATGGTGATTGATATCGGAGCCCTCAAGGCCGGAATCGAGGGAGACGTCCGCGAGGACATCAAGGCGGTGGTTAAGGCCGCGGATGGTGTTCCGGTAAAGGTGATCTTGGAGACGTGCTACCTGACGGACGAAGAAAAAATCGTGGTGTGCCGGGTAGCCGCCGAGGCTGGGGCGAGCTTTGTAAAGACCTCGACGGGATTCGGCACGGGGGGCGCTACCCCTGACGACGTTGCCCTAATGAGAGCGAACATTCCACCACACATGAAGGTTAAGGCATCTGGGGGAATGCGTTCGTGGCAGGACGCGCTTCCCAATATCGAAGCCGGGGCTGACAGACTCGGTGTCTCCGCCAGCATCGCGATATTGGAGGGTGTGAACAGTACGATAGAAATATAATTAATGTTAATATAGTAATTATGAATAGATTGTTAAGCATAGGTGAAGCATTTGAAACATTAAGGGTTTCAATCACAATGCTACGGCGTTGGGAAAAAATCGGGCGAATCAAAACAGAACATATAGTAGGCGGCCATCATGTTGATAGCGCATAGGATAGTCCTCAATCCGAATAACAAGCAAGCAACATATTTTGCCCGTGCGGCAGGTTGCGCCCGGTTTGCGTACAATTGGGCGTTGGCTGAATGGAAGCGGCAGTACGAGGCGTGGAAAGCCGACTCTGCAAACCTAAAACCTAACCAGATGGCACTACGGCGCAAACTGAACAGTATCAAACGAACAGACTTTCCATGGATGCTGGAGGTCACCAAGTGCGCTCCGCAG